>DXEQ01000164.1 GCA_019114885.1 Candidatus Anaerobutyricum stercoripullorum | reverse complement strand
AAAAAAAGGAAAATGGTTTTGCCGTTGCGGTCAGAAAGATATCTGTGATAGAATACGAAAGTGCGTAAAAGATGTCTGAAAACGTGCAGAAAGTCTCACATGATGACATGTACACAGCGTGGTCCGTCAGTGAGACAGGGAGAAAAAAGGAGAAACGGATGAACGAGAAAGAAGCAGGAAGGCTTTTGCGGGAAGAGTTTTTGCCGCGGCAGCATGATATGGGAGAACCTCTTTTTCCTTATAATATCGTGCTGGTCGGATTCATGGGAACGGGAAAGAGTACCATTGCGGCTCTGATGCAGGAAGCCTTTGGCATGGAAGTGATAGAGATGGATCAGGTTATCGTCCGGCAGCAGGGAATGAGTATACCGGAGATTTTTGAAAAGTATGGAGAAGAATATTTCCGCGATCTGGAGACACAGCTTCTCATCGATATGCAGAACCGGAGCAACGCGGTCATTTCCTGCGGCGGTGGTGTGGCCCTGCGGGAAAGAAATGTGACGGAGATGAAGAAGAACGGCAGAGTAGTGCTGCTGACAGCCGCGCCGGGGACGATTCTGGAGAGAGTGAAGGATGACGATAACCGGCCTCTTCTCAGGGGACATAAAGATGTGGAGTACATTTCCGGCATGATGGAGGAGAGAAGGCCGAAGTATGAGGCGGAAGCGGATATCATCGTGAGCACGGACGGAAAGTCCGCCCTCGATATCTGCCGGGAGATCGTCTTAAAATGCCGGAAGAATCCGGTGACGGTGAGAAATATAAAGATAGGGGAAGGGACGCCGAAGATCTGTGTGCCTCTCGTGGGCAGGACGAAGGAAGAGATTCTCGCGGAGGCAGAAAAGGTGAAGGGCCTTCCTGTGGATATGGCAGAATGGCGGGGAGACTGGTTTTCCGCCGTCAAAGACCCCGAACAGGTAAGAAATGTACTGACCGCTCTGCGAAAGGTCCTCCCGGACCTGCCGCTCCTGTTTACTTTCCGGACCAGCCGGGAAGGTGGGGAGCAGGAAATAAGTATCGAAGAATATAGATCTGTGAATCGATGCGTTCTTAAGACCGGGCTGGTGGATCTGATCGATGTGGAGTTGTTCATTGACGGGGCCGCGTCTGATTCACCGGCGGAAGCTTTGACGCTTTCAGATGAACCGTCTGCATCCGAAAGAGCCGAAGGCACGGTGGAGATGCTGATCCGGGAGGCGCACGCTCACGGTGTGAAGGTGATCGTCTCCAATCATGATTTTGAGATGACGCCGCCGGAGGCGGAGATTCTGCATCGTCTAAGAGCCATGGAACGGATCGGGGCGGATATCGCGAAGATTGCGGTGATGCCACTGAGCCGGAAGGATGTGCTCACCCTGCTGGCGGCGACAGAGCAAATGTACCGGACGGCCGCTGTGCCGGTGGTAACCATGTCCATGTCCGGCCAGGGCGCCATCAGCCGCCTGTGCGGAGAAGTCTTTGGGTCGGCCATCACATTTGGCAGCGCGGGAAGGGCTTCCGCACCGGGACAGATTGCTGTGGAGGAGCTGAGAGAGGCGCTGCGTCTGATTCACGCGTCGCTGTGAGAACGGAATGATAAATATTTTGTCAATGTGAATTATAAACATTTTGTGAAATCCTTGTATTAACTTTGTAATATATGGTAGAATATGGGATATCTTATTTCGGGCAGTATGGCACACGGAGAGGACGGAACAGACCGGATGGCTCTCTTCTTCGATACTGCCTCATCTTATGGGAGGGATGACTATGAAAGGGTTGTTTATCATTAATCCATCATCCGGAAGACAGAATTTTCATGATAAAATTAAGGAGATTGCCGGGAATCTGATCATGGATCAGATTTGTAATACCATAGATGTATTTTACACGGAGAAGCAGGATGACGCGCTGCATCACGCGGCGGGTCTGCAGCCGGGACAGTATGATTTTGTGGTCGCCGTGGGCGGAGACGGTACGCTGAATGAGGTGATCAATGGAATTATCTTGAGTAAGAGTGATATTCCGGTGGCTGTGATCTCAGCGGGAACGGTCAACGATTTTGCCAATTATCTGAAACTGCCGCAGACGCCGAAGGAGTTCTGTGATATGATCCGGGAGTTTCAGCTTAAAAAAGTAGATGCGGGCAGGGTCAACAGCAAGTATTTTATCAACGTGGTGGCTGCCGGTCTGCTGTCGGATATCGGCTTTAAGGTGGCAAAGGATAAGAAGGCTGCCATGGGTAAGCTGGCTTATTATCTGGAAGGGGCTATCGATCTTCCGAAGCAGTTCGGAAGGACGCTCAAGCTTCGTTTTACCACCGATGAGAAGAGTATTGAAGAAGAGATTCTTCTTTTTATGGTCACGAACAGCCAGAGTGTGGGAGGATTCCGGGAGATCGCGCCGCTGGCCTCCACTTCCGACGGTAAGTTTGACGTGGTCATCATCAAGAAGATGGATATCTTTCAGGTGACGCCGCTGCTTCTGGCCATCCTGCAGGGAGATCATGTGAATCATCCGGCGGTGGAGTATTTCCAGACGAACCGGCTTCGGATCGAGAATCTGGATGAGCAGGAGATCAACGTGGATTATGACGGCGAACAGCTGATGGACAGTTTTCCGCTGGAGCTGGAGCTGATTCCGAAGGCAGTGCGCATCGTGATTCCGCCTCAGAAGGAACAGTAGGCTTTTTCCCTTGCAAATCAAGGGGGAATAGACTATTATATCAAAGAAGAGACCGCCTGATTCAAAGAAGCGGGAGATAAGCTGTCCTGCGGGAGACAGATCCTCTGTCAGGACGGCACATTAAATATACCTCTGGAGGAATGTATGTTAGATTTAAAGTTTGTGAGAGAGAATCCGGATATTGTAAAACAGAATATCAGGAATAAGTTTCAGGACGAGAAGCTTCCGCTGGTAGATGAAGTGATCGCCCTGGATGTGAAGAGAAGAGAGACGCAGCAGGAGGCGGATGACCTGAGAGCCAGCCGGAAGAAGATTTCCAAACAGATCGGCGCTCTGATGGCACAGGGCAAGAAGGAAGAGGCCGAGGAAGTCAAGAAGCAGGTGACAAAGAACGCGGAGCGTCTTGCTGAACTGGAAGCCATGGAAGCGGAGATCGGCGAGAAGGTGACTTCCATTATGATGCGTATTCCGAACATCATCGACCCGAGCGTACCGATTGGCAAAGATGACAGTGAGAACGTGGAAGTACAGCGCTATGGTGAGCCGGTGGTTCCGGATTTTGAGATTCCGTACCACACCGATATCATGGAGCGCTTCAACGGCATTGATCTTGACAGTGCCAGAAAGGTGGCCGGCAACGGTTTCTATTACCTGATGGGCGATATTGCCAGACTGCATTCCGCAGTGATCGCCTACGCGAGAGACTTTATGATCGACAGAGGATTTACCTACTGTGTACCTCCGTTCATGATCCGCAGCAACGTGGTGACAGGCGTCATGAGTTTTGCGGAGATGGACGCCATGATGTATAAGATCGAGGGCGAGGACCTCTACCTCATCGGAACCAGCGAACATTCCATGATCGGTAAGTTCATCGATACGGTTCTGAAAGAGGAGACTCTCCCGAGAACACTGACTTCCTATTCCCCATGTTTCCGTAAGGAGAAGGGCGCGCACGGTATCGAGGAGAGAGGCGTGTACCGTATCCATCAGTTTGAGAAGCAGGAGATGATCGTTGTCTGCAAGCCGGAAGAGAGCCCGATGTGGTTTGACAGACTGTGGCAGAACACCGTAGACCTGTTCCGCTCTCTGGATATCCCGGTACGTACCCTGGAGTGCTGTTCCGGCGACCTGGCCGACCTCAAGGTAAAATCTATCGACGTGGAAGCGTGGTCCCCTCGCCAGAAGAAATACTTCGAAGTAGGAAGCTGCTCCAACCTTGGCGACGCACAGGCAAGAAGACTGAAGATTCGCGTGGTGGGCGAGAACGGCAAGTACTTTGCCCATACCCTCAACAACACGGTGGTTGCTCCGCCGCGTATGCTCATCGCCTTCCTTGAGAATAACTTAAACGCGGACGGTTCCGTCAACATTCCGGAAGTACTGCGTCCGTACATGGGCGGCAAGGCCGTTCTGACGCCGCAGAACTAAGGAGCGGCAAGGCTATTCTGATGCCGCAGAACTAAGGAGCGGCAGGCTGTTCTGATACCGCAGAACTAAGGAGCGGCAGGCTGTTCTGATGCCGCAGAACGAAAGAGCGGGATTATCTCAGATGTATATAAGAATATAAATCAAGCAGGATCTGCCGTACAGATGACAGATCCTGCTTTTATTTTTACTATATAGAATTCTTTTTATTTTAGATAGTACTATCTTTTATTCGGTCGTTCCGGTCTCCTGGAAGAACTTCTCCCTGAGCCGCCGGAGTTGGAAGTTCTGCCGGAAGAGTTACTGCGTAAACCGGAACCGCCGGAGCGACTGCTGGAACCGGAATTCCTGCCGGAGCCGTTGGAGCGACTGCTGGAGCTTGAACTTCTGCCGGAAGAGTTACTGCGTAAACCAGAACCGCCGGAGCGACTGCTGGAACCGGAAGTTCTGCCGGAGCCACTGCCGGAGCGGCCGGAATGACCGCCTGAGCCGGAACTTCTGAAACCGGTGTCTCTTCCGGATCTGCCGCTGTAGCTGCCGGTGCTTCGCGTATTGGAGGAAGCGTGCCGCTTGCGTCTTTCCAGGATACGCTGCTGACGGCGTTTTTCCGCCTGCCGCATCCGCAGGAAGCTGAGCAGAATGGCGGCCAGAATCACGATCACGATGATCAGGATGATAAACTGGAATACCTTGCCCGGGGTGATCTTCCCTTCATCCACCGGAGCGGTTTCCAGATTGTCGTCGGCGTTTCCGCTGCTCACGTAGCCCTGAGCCGCCTCTGAGTTCAGGTCGTAGGTGACCGGAACGGTGCCGATGGTGGTCTCACCGGAGATTATGTTGATATAGCCCACGCGCCCGGCGTGGATATCCTCATCCAGAGTGAAGGAAGTCTTTACCGTGGATTCATCGAAATCCGCCGGTACCAGGAGATAGTAGTCAGCCGGGTACGTGCAGTTCAGCCGATCGATGTTGGTGATCTTATCGGCCGGGATGGACGAATCTGCTTCCAGAGCGGTCTTCAGATTGAACGAGGACAGGGGCTCGATGCCTTTTACCTGTTCAAAGCCCCACTCAAAGAGGTCTGTGGTGTCATAGTAGCTCTGGTCCGCTCCGTAATCTTTCAGAATAGTGCAGATCAGCTCTACATTTCCTTTTTTGGCGTAGGTAACGAGAGTGTTCCGGGCGGCCATGGTGTAGCCCGGCTTGGACCCTTCTGCATATTCATAATAATAGTCGCTGTTCTCCCGGATGATCTTGGAATGGTTCCACAGTTCCAGAGTATTGGTCAGCGTGTCGCTTTTTTCCAGGGTGTAAGTATCTGTCTCCGCGATCTTGCGGAACTCATCGTACTGCATGGCGGCCCGCAGAATGAGCGCCATGTCATGGGCGGTGGTGTAGTGGTCTTCGTCCGGCAGTCCGTGCGGATTGGTAAAATGAGTACCGGTACATCCAAGCTCGGCCGCTCTCTGATTCATCAGGTCAGCGAAAGCCTCGTCGGAACCGGAGATGTGCTCCGCCAGCGCGGCCCCCGCCTCGTTGGCAGAGACGAGCATCAGGGCGTACAGGGTATCTTCCACGGTGAGCTCGGCGCCCACATTGATGCCGGCGCTGCTGCTGCCCGGTTCAATCCCATTGACCGCTTCGCTGGAAAATGTGACGATATCATCCATGGAACAGTTCTCCACAGCCAGAAGGGCGGTCATCACCTTGGTGATGCTGGCAGGATACTGCCTGGAATCCGCTTCTTTTCCGTAGAGAACGGCGCCGGAGGCGGCGTCCATCACAACGGCAGACTCTGCGGTGATGTCCGGGGCGCCTTTCAGTTGATCGACGCCGTAGGCAGCCGCACTAACCTCTGTTGCGTCAGCGGCGTCTGTCCGCGAATCGCCATTGCCAGCCGCATCATCAGCAGAATCGCCACTGCCAGCCGCATCATCAGCAGAATTGCCGCTGTCAGCCGCATCACCAGCAGAATCGTCTTCTGCTTCATCGCTGGCATCGGAAGCTTCGTCCGTGCTGTCGGCCTCCTCTTCCCCGTCAGTCACGCCGGAAGAATCCTCCTCCACTACCGCGTCGTCCTGAAAGGAAAACTGGGCCTGCGTCGGAAGACAGAAGGAAAAACTGAGAGATAAAGCAAGAATTAATGTCAGTAAACGTTTCATATGTATAATCTCCTTAAAAAAATTTGCAAAACATTACATTTTTAGTATAATTGGTGTATTTCCTTATTCTATACTATCCATTTGTACTAATCAAGCAAAAAAAAATTGCAAAAATGTGACTTTTCAAGTAGGATGTATAGGACAATAAAAAACCAGTAAGTGAAGGAACACGGGTTCCGGGGATGCAGGCGGACAGCAGGGAGGTATTATCCTCCAAAACGCGTCGCCGGAAGTTGGAAGAATGGAGATCACGATGAGATTAAGAAATGTAAAGGGTTCAAGAGAACAGATTGCCGAAAACGAATTTGTCATAAAAAATGCGGAGCAAAACAAAGGAAAATGGGCGGAAGTCTTTCAGGACGGCAGGCCAATCCATCTGGAGATCGGTATGGGAAAGGGAAAGTTTCTCATGGAGATGGCGCGCCTGCATCCGGATATACATTATATCGGTATTGAGAAGTATTCCAGCGTGCTGGTGCGCGCTCTGGAGAAAATGGAGGAAGAACCTCTGTCCAATATACATTTTCTGAGAATGGACGCGGAATATATCACCGAGTATTTTGCGCCGGGAGAGGTGGAAGAGATCTATCTCAACTTTTCCGACCCGTGGCCGAAGGAGCGGCACGCCAAACGCCGTCTCACCTCCCGCCAGTTTCTGGCCCGCTATGACGAGATCCTGAAACCGGAGGGACGGGTCATTTTCAAGACCGATAACCGGGGACTGTTTGACTTCTCCCTGGAGGAAGTGCAGGAGGCGGGATGGATTTTGGATTATCATACCTTCGACCTCCACCACAGTGAGTATCTTGAAGGAAATGTGATGACAGAATACGAGGAGAAGTTCGTACAGAAAGGCAATCCGATCTGTAAGATGGTGATTCACAGACAGAAAACGCCCGAATAGGCGCTTTTATAAAAATATAGCAGGAGGAATGAACATGAAAGTATTGATGATCAACGGAAGTCCGAGAAAAGACGGCAACACCTCTGTTGCCTTAAAAGAACTGGAGAAAACATTTCTGGAGGAAGGCGTCGAGGTGGAGACTGTCCAGATCGGCATGCAGAACGTGCGGGGCTGTATCGCCTGCGGCACCTGCATGGAACAGGGAAAATGTGTCTTTGACGACGTGGTCAATGAGCTGGCTCCGAAGTTCGAGGCGGCCGACGGTCTGATCGTCGCTAGCCCGGTCTACTACGCATCCGCCAACGCGACTCTCATCGCCTGTCTGGACCGGCTGTTCTACAGCACGCATTTTGACAAGACCATGAAGGTGGGCGCCAGCGTGGCAGTGGCAAGAAGAGGCGGATGTTCCGCCACCTACGATGAGCTGAATAAATATTTCACCATCGCCGGCATGCCGGTGGCTTCCAGCTGTTACTGGAACAGTCTGCACGGACGTCTCCCGGGAGAGGCCGCGCAGGATGGCGAGGGACTGCGGACCATGCGTGTTCTGGCCCACAACATGGCTTTCCTTATGAAGAGCATTGCCCTGGGTAAAGAAAAGTACGGCATGCCAAAACAGGAAGAGCCGGTACAGACGAACTTTATCCGGTAAGATGCCGGAATATATCATAATCTGAAAAAGAGGACCCCGACAGTCCATGTCATCTTATCAAGATGAGATTGCTATGAGGTCCTCTTTTTACTTAATATTCACATCTTTACACTTGCCTTTTCAAGATAATCAGAGGAAAAGTTCAGTGTGAGAATCTCCTGAAACCCGCATAAACACTGGTTCTTTGTAAACGACAACAAAAAAACACCGTCCCCAATGGCTAAACCATCAAAAACAGTGCCTTTAAGTGCGCCTTCAGGGGCTCGAACCCTGGACACCCTGATTAAGAGTCAGGTGCTCTACCAACTGAGCTAAAAGCGCTTACGTATTTATTTCCTCAACGCAAGGAGTATTATATATGATGCCAAAAGAAAATGCAAGCCTTTTTTTCATTTTTCTTAATTTTTTTACGTATTTTTTTCAGTACAATTTTTTGGCTTAAGTTTTGCGGCGTCAGCGGTCGTTGAGGGTGCGGCTGATCTCGTCAAAGTTTTTGATGATCTGGTTGAGCCATTTCCAGAAACCGCGGTTGCTGAAACTCTTTCGCTGGATGTTCCATCGGATTTTTTCTGAAAAATTCATGAAAGCCTCATTTTGTTTTTTATTATAGT
>DXEQ01000163.1 GCA_019114885.1 Candidatus Anaerobutyricum stercoripullorum | reverse complement strand
TTTCCATATAAATGTTATTTTTCCAGAAATAGTATTGATTTTTGGCAAATTTCCGTTTATAATGACAGCACAATTGCAATTGGAATCTTATCAGATATGAGGTGAAGTCTTTGACGGGAACGAGTTCTTATCAGAACGAGTACAAAAGCAAAGAATCTCAAACTACTACACTGATAAATGATGACAATGAACCGAAGTATACGATAAAAGACAGTGTGTTCCGGCATATTTTTCTGAAACCGAAATATGCGCTGCAGCTGTATCGGGTGCTGCATCCGGAGGATACCGAGGTGGCAGAAGAAGATATCTCTTACCTGACTCTTGTGAGAGAGATCACAGATGGTATCCGCAATGATCTAGGGTTATACATACGCGGGCGGTATCTCATCCTGATCGAGGCACAGAGTACATGGAGTGTGAATATCCTCGTGCGTCTGTTCATTTATCTGGCGGAGACATGGAAGAATCATATCGTGAGGAACGGACTGGATGTGTTCTCATCTAAGGCGGTCGATTTGCCGGTGCCGGAGCTGTATGTGGTATATACCGGAAGCCGGAAGACGAGACCGGAGTATCTGAAACTGTCGGAAGATATCTTCCACGGGAGATGCGAAGGTGTTGAACTGAGAGTGCGGATGCTCTATAATGGGGAAGAAAAAGGAGATATCTTAGACCAGTATGTTGCGTTTACAGAAGAGGTCGATACGTATTATAAAAAGTATGGCAGAACGAAGGAAGGAGCAGAAAGGCTGATCGCCCATTGTGTGGAGAGGGGGATCCTGGCAGAGTATCTGCTGAGCAGGAAAGAGGAGGTGGCGGATATGCTGGATGTGATCTTTGATGACAGTATTCACAGGAGTAAATCACCGGAACAGCTGCAGAGAGAAGCCTATGAGGCGGCGGTTGATGAAGGCAGATGGACCGGTGTGAAAGAAGGAGCGTTGAAAAAGGCCAGGGAAACGGCGATACGTCTGGCCCGGATGGGAATGGATGATGTGATGATTGCCAAAGCCCTGGAGGCGGACCTCTCTCAGGTAAAGAGATGGATTCAAGCGGAGAAGGTGAGATAAATCAGACGGCGGGGTGCGTAATGCGCCGTCTGGGGATGGCGGGGCCGTTGTCTGCAAATTCTCTTCTCCTCTTGCCCCATGAGGGAAAATATACTATACTGTTTCAGATTGCAGGAACGAAACAGATGAAAAGCAGCAGCAAATAGATACAGGAGTATATAAAGAGATGAAAGAGAGCAAAAACACATCGGCAGCCGGTCCGCGCTGCCCATATGAGAAGAAATGTGGCGGGTGTCAGTTCGTGCATCTTCCGTATAAACAGCAGTTAGCGAGAAAACAGCAGCGGGAGCAGAGCCTTTTAGGTGCTTTTGGCCGGGTGCAGCCGATCATCGGCATGAAGGACCCGTATCATTACAGGAATAAAGTTCATGGTGTGGTCGCCACGGACCGGCAGGGCAACGGATATACGGGAATCTATGAGGAAAAGAGCCATCGGATCGTCAGGGTGGACTCCTGTCTGATCGAAGATCAGAAGGCCGACGCCATCATGCAGTCTGTGGCGGGGCTGATGAAGTCTTTTAAGATGAAAGCATATCGGGAAGATACCGGGTATGGATTTCTGCGGCATATATTGATCCGGACCGGTCATCACACCGGACAGATCATGGTTGTGCTGGTCACTGCATCCCCGATTTTTCCATCGAAAAATAATTTTGTGAAGGCGCTCCTAAAGCTCCATCCGGAGATCACAACCATCGTGGCAAATGTCAATGACAGAAATACCAGTATGGTGCTGGGTGAGAAGGAGCAGGTACTTTACGGGAAGGGATATATTGAGGACGTCCTCTGCGGCAGGCGTTTCCGCATTTCCTCAAGATCCTTTTATCAGGTCAATTCGGTGCAGACGGAAGTCCTCTATCATAAGGCGGTGGAGTATGCCGGGCTGACCGGGAAGGAGACAGTGATCGATGCCTACAGTGGTATCGGGACTATCGGGATCGTGGCCAGCGGGCAAGCCGGACAAGTCATCGGTGTGGAGCTTAATAAAGATGCGGTGCGGGACGCCATCGCCAACGCAAAGCGGAACCGGATTCAGAATATCCGTTTTTATCAGGCGGACGCCGGCCAGTTCATGGTGAAGATGGCGGCAGCCGGGCAGAAAGCGGACGTAGTCTTCATGGATCCACCGCGAGCCGGCAGCGACCGGAAGTTTCTGGATGCGGTGCTCCGGTTGAAACCGGGAAAGGTGGTGTACATTTCCTGTAACCCGGAGACATTAAAGCGGGATCTGGCTTATCTCACCGGCCATGGTTACCGGGTAAAACGCATCCAGCCTGTGGATATGTTCCCAATGACAGAAGAGATTGAAACCGTCTGCCTTCTGACAAGAAAATAGATATGCCCCGGCACATTTCCTGACAAAACCGGCACAGGAAATGTGCCTTTTTGTATACAAAAACAGGTAAAACCCTCTCTTTTCTTCTCACAACTTTTACATATATTTCCCGTAAAAAATGAATAAAAATTACATTTTCCGGCTATACTATGTCCATCCGGCGAAGAAATAAGTGGTATTCTACGAACGATTCGGAAGAATGACGAGAGTGTTTGTAGAAAATATACAAAGCCGGACCTGCCAGGAGCGATTTTGCCGGGCAGCAGGATACAAAAGCAATATAAGGAGGGATGTGATTGCGTGAAAGAAGACTGGAAAGATGAATTATTTGAGGAAAAAAAGGAGATACTGGAGAGAGAACTCAGTGAGAGCGGGCTTCGAAAAGTGTATTCCGAGGTAATCTGGGATATCATCCCCCTGCTCAACGAGCTGAACCGCAAACTTTCTGCGGAGTGCGGGCGGCAGATCATGGAGAACATCAGCTGGAGGATCAAGACGCCGGAGAGCATCGCCAATAAGCTGAGAAGAAAGGGCAGAGAGATCACGCTGGAATGTGCGCTGGCCACGCTCAACGATATGGCGGGGATTCGGGTGGTCTGTCCGTTTCAGGATGATGTGTACCGGATGGCCAAGGCCATAAAGAAGCTGAATGGACTTCGTATCATAAAAGTGAAGAATTACATTTCCCATCCGAAGAGCAGCGGTTACCGCAGCATCCATGTGATTGGGGAAGTCCTTCATAATGAAGAAAATGTGCGGGTGGAGATTCAGGTTCGCTCTGTCGCCATGAATTACTGGGCCATACTGGATCATCAGCTCTGCTATAAAAATGAGCGGAAAGAGACGGAGAAGCTTCGAAAAGAGCTCAAGGCCTGCGCCATAGACATAGCGGAGATAGACAAACGTTTTCTGAAATTGAGAAAGCAGATTGAAAAATTATAAGAATGTGGTAT
>DXEQ01000162.1 GCA_019114885.1 Candidatus Anaerobutyricum stercoripullorum | reverse complement strand
CCGGAAGATGTGGCCACCGCATTTTTACAGGAAAAAGGATTGCTGGATCAGTGACAGACGGAAGGGCGGCGGTGTCCGCCGGAAAATGTGGAGAATGTTTCAGGAAAATGCGGGCAAAAATACTTTTTTGGCAGCAGGGAAGGAGAGACAGGATATGAGTGTGGTAGAATACAGACAGGTCCGTATGGCTTACGGAGAAAAAGTGATCATTGATAACTTTAACCTTTCCATCGAAAAAGGGGAGTTTGTCACGATCATCGGTTCTTCGGGCTGCGGAAAGACGACGATCTTAAAGATGGTGAACGGGCTGGTGCAGCCGGTGGGCGGAGAAGTGCTCGTGGAGGGAAGAAATACCCGGGAAGTGGATCTGGCCATGTTGCGGCGAAACATCGGCTACGCCATTCAGGGCAGCGTGCTTTTCCCCCACATGACGGTGGAGAAAAATATTGCCTATGTGCCGAATCTTCTCAACAGAAAAGATAAGAAGCGAACCGCGCAGGCCGTCGTCAAATGGATGGGTATCGTAGGGCTTGACGATTCTCTTCGCAGCCGGTATCCGTCAGAACTGTCCGGCGGACAGCAGCAGAGAGTCGGCATTGCCCGGGCGCTGGCAGCCTCCCCGGACATCCTTCTGATGGATGAGCCTTTCGGGGCAGTCGACGAGATCACGAGAGGGAGCCTGCAGGACGAGATTGCCCGGATTCACCGGGAGACCGGGATCACCATTCTCTTTGTGACCCATGATATCGGGGAGGCGTTGAAGCTTGGAACAAAGGTGCTGGTCATGGATCAGGGCAGTGTGCAGCAGTTTGCCCCTCCTCGCGAGATCTTACACGATCCGGCGACCGATTATGTAAAAAAATTAGTGGAGAAAGAGCGCCGGCGGTGCCATCTGCCGGAAGAAAAACTGGGCGACTGCGCCTACAGCGGAGCAATCTGATAAAAAACGGAAGGAAACCAGGAGAGACAGAGAAGAGGGATACCGATGTTATTGGAACGATTACAGAAAAAAGGTAAAAAAGAAATAAGCGGAAAACGCAGAACAGGATGGCCGGAAAGAGGACAGACAGAGCTGTGCAGAGAAGACAGTATCGCTGTTTTGAAACATCTGCTGGAATCCGCCGACGCAGTGGTCATCGGCGCCGGAGCAGGACTTTCCACCTCGGCGGGATTTACTTACGGCGGGGAACGCTTTCAGAAATATTTTGGAGATTTCGCAGAAAAATACGGCTTTCAGGATATGTACTCCGGCGGATTCTACCCTTATGAGACGCTGGAGGAACACTGGGCTTACTGGAGCCGCTACATTTACATTAACCGGTATATGGACGCGCCGAAACCGGTGTATGATAACCTGTACGCTCTCGTAAAAGAAAAAGATTATTTTGTTCTTACCACCAACGTGGACCACTGTTTCCAGAAAGCGGGATTTGATAAAAAACGTCTGTTTTATACGCAGGGGGATTACGGTCTGTTCCAGTGCTCTGCGCCGTGCCATCAGGAAACCTATGACAATGAAGCGTTGATCCGCTAAATGGTTGAGGCGCAGGGCTATGCGATCGCAAAAAACGGTGCGTTACATTTGCCGGAAGGGATTGTGCCGGAAATGAAGATTCCCTCTGCGCTGGTTCCCCGTTGCCCGAAGTGCGGCAGACCGATGAGTATGAATCTCAGGGCTGACGATACATTTGTGGAGGACGCGGGCTGGCACCGGGCGTCAGAACGATATTCTGATTATCTTCGCAGACACCAAAACAGGAGAGTGCTGTTTTTGGAGTTAGCCGTCGGCTTCAATACCCCAGCGATCATAAAGTACAGTTTCTGGAGGATGACATACGACTGGCCGGACGCAACGTATGCCTGCCTGAACTTTGGAGAGGCGTTTGCTCCCGACGAGATCAAAGAGAACTCTATCTGTATCAATGGAGATATCGGAGCGATTTTCAACCAACTGAAATGCCAACCCGCATAAAAGTCACCGGCATCAAGCCGGACGCCAAAGAGTTCCGGAAAAGTCCTGGTTAATTGAAATCCTAAATGCAACATTGAAGTTGTCACTGTACTATGGCATAATAACCTAAAACGTGTGAGGGAGAACGGAATATGGAGATTCGAGTGCTACGGTATTTTTTGGCGATTGCCAGAGAAGGCAGCATTACAAATGCGGCTAATTTTCTGCATGTGACACAGCCAACGCTTTCCCGGCAGATTCGCGATCTGGAGGAAGAACTGGGGCAAAAACTTTTCATCCGCGGAAGCCACAGCATGACGTTGACCCCGGAGGGCATGATTTTGCGCAAACGCGCCGAAGAAATCATCTCTATGGTTGATAAAACAGAAGCAGAATTTAATTCTATGGAAAACATGGTGAGCGGTGATATTTATATCGGCAGCGGTGAAACGGATGTGATCAAGCTGGTGGCGCAGATTGCCTACGAGTTGCGGGTAAGTTATCCGGGAATTCATTATCATTTATACAGCGGAAATTCGGAGGATGTAACAGAACGGCTGGATAAAGGATTGTTGGATTTTGGAATCCTGATTCAGCCCGCAGATATATCGAAATATGACTATATCAATCTTCCGGCCAGAGATACATGGGGTGTTATTATGCGGCGGGACAGTCCTCTGGCTGAGAAAGAATTGATCCGAAAAGAAGATTTGCTGGGTGTTCCGCTGATCTGTTCCCGGCAGGCCATCTCCGGGGAACGGCGAGGGAATGAGTTTGCCGAGTGGTTTGGCGAGGATTTTGACAGGCTGGACATCGTAACAACATTCAATCTCATTTATAATGCCGCGATCATGGTGGAAGCCGGAATCGGTTATGCGTTGACCATTGACAGGATAGTCAATACCGCCGAAAGCAGCAATCTCTGTTTCCGCCCGCTGGAACCACGGCTGGATTCGGGCTTAAATGTCATATGGAAAAAATATCAGGTGTTTTCCTCTGCGGCGGAGTTGTTCTTAAATAAACTTCGTGAAAGGTTTGGAGACTGATCGTTTTTTACGTACAAGCTGGTTCGTACATATCGTGTTGTCCCTGATTGACTGCCATGATATACTTTATGAAAAAGCAAAAATGTAAGGAAAGGAGCAATGATTCCCTTGTATAATCCGCAGCTTGAAACTTTTTTATGCGTGGCCGAGTGCGGCAGCTTTAACAAGGCCGCAGAGAAACTGTACATTTCCCCGCCGGCGGTCATTAAACAGATCAATCTTCTGGAAGAGAATCTGGATCTGCAGCTTTTTGTCCGCACACATCGTGGATTGCAGATCACAGAGGCGGGAAAATCGCTGGAACAGGACGCAAAATATATCATCCAGTATTGCAAGGATTCTGTGACGCGGGCGAGAAATGCCATGCAGAAGGATGAAGAGATCGTCCGTATCGGAACTTCTCCGATGACTCCGGCTCAGGTGCTGGTGGATTTGTGGCCAAAGCTGCAGGATGATTGTCCGGGCGTCAAATTTCAGTTGGTTCCTTTTGACAACACCCCGGAAAATGCCAGAGAGATCCTTGCAAATCTGGGACAGAACATCGATGTGGTGGCCGGTATTTTTGATGAGACCATGCTCAGTCTGCGGCAATGCGCGGGACTGGAAATCTCCAGAGAGCCAATCTGCTGTGCGGTGTCCGTTCATCACAGGCTGGCGAAAAAGGACAGGTTGTCGATACAGGATCTGTATGGCGAAAAACTGATGTTG
>DXEQ01000021.1 GCA_019114885.1 Candidatus Anaerobutyricum stercoripullorum | reverse complement strand
ACAAACGAAAATACGCCAGACAGCTTCAGGAACGGAGCCTGGAGCAGGCCGAGCCCTTTCTTCACGCGGGACAGGATGGTTCCACTCCGACATCCGACGCCGGGACAGGCGGGGAACCGTATACCGGGGCTGCTGCCGGAGCATTTTGTGAGGCGATTGCCGAAGAATTTTCCCGGGAAACCGAGGAGATGCTCGCCTGCCTCAAACCGAGAGACCGGGAACTCTTTGTGAAACTTTATGTGGAAGAAAAGACCTTTGACGAGATTGCGGCAGAAACAGGTACCGACAAATCCGTTCTCTACAACCGCCTGTCCCGGGGCAAACGGAAGCTGCGAACTCTATTCTCCAATCCCCCTTCCGACAAGGGAATCAGCAAAGGAGGTCGAAAATCATGAGAGAAGAAATCTATACCTTACTCAATCAAATAGATCATCACACTGACAGCTATGAGACCGCTCCGGTATCCGCCGAAGAACTGGAGGCGTGGAAACAGGCATTTTCCGAACGCCTGTCCCGCAGCAAATGTATGGCAGACGCGGCAGTTTCCACATCCGATTCTGCCACCGGCGCCAATCTTACATCCGACAAGATGCGGGGCGGAAAACAGGTGCAGAAAAACCGCCGCGGCTGGAAACGGTACGCCGCTGCCGCCGCCATCCTTCTCCTGCTGTTCGGGGCCGCCTGCCCGCCCGTCCGCGAGAGCGTGTACGCCAAATCCCTGGATATCCTTCACTCGCTGTCCATCCTCCTTGGTATCCACGGGGATATCAGCCCGTATCAGACAATCGTAGGGAAATCCGTCACAAAAGACGGGGTCACCGTCACCGTAAACGATGTGATCTGGGACGACGACGCGCTTCTGGTATCCTGCGTCGCCACCCTTGGTGAGGACGCCGACCCTGCGCTCAATGAGGATAATTTCAGTATCTCCCCTGATCTGCGTATCAACGGCAGGAGAATGGTCATGGGCCTCGGAGGTGCCATCCATCACTCCGGCGGCACAAAAGATTTTATCTGCGAATACAATTTCTCCGTACAGGACGCCGTGTCCCTGACCGGAGAGCAGGAGATGGAGCTTATCTTCTATCTGGACGATCCGGATAATCATTTCAGCGTACCCAAAAAGCGGCTGGGCAGTCTGACATTTACCGCATCAGCTGACAATCTGCGGTCTGACACAGAGCGGATACCATTACAGACTTCCGTCACCCTGCCGGACGGGACACAGATCACTTTCACCGAATATGCGGGCAACCCGGTCAGCCAGAAGATCTCCCTCCTCTCTTACGGTAATACAGATCTCACCAACTGGAGTCTCATCCTGCAGGGTGAAGATAACCTTGGACATATGGTGGAATTCTACACCTCTTTCACCAACTACGATCCGGACACTGGAAAAGGCTATGGGGAGATGGTCAATTCTACCCTGAACGACACCTACGCCATCGCCACCGAAGCAGAATCGCTGACCCTCACGCCATATACCTATAATCGTGACAATCCAACCTTTGTGAATGGAACGATAGAATATGAGCAGATTGGCGAGCCATTTACGATCACGCTGAAATAGAACCGGCGCGGCAATGCCGCTCGCTGTTCATTGCCCGGCAAATAGCCACATATGCAGACACGCCGGCTGTGCCGGGCATATTGCGACAAAAGACGATAACAGAGAGCATAAAAGCTTTCTGCTATCGTCTTTTTTATCGTCACATTTTCTGTAACCCGCGCCGCGTCATGGCGCGGGCTTTTGATTGTCTTTTAGTAGTTGAACTTCTCCGCGAAGTATGCCGGGAGATCTTCGATCTTGATACGCTCCTGCTCCATGGTATCACGGTCGCGGACAGTCACAGCGCCGTCCTCCTCGGAATCAAAATCGTAGGTGATGCAGTAAGGAGTACCGATCTCGTCCTGACGGCGGTATCTCTTACCGATGTTTCCTCTGTCGTCGTACTCACAATTGTAGGTCTTAGACAGTTCCTGATAGATCTTCTCCGCGCCTTCTGCCAGTTTCTTGGACAGCGGCAGCACACCGATCTTCACCGGTGCGATGGCCGGATGGAAATGCAGGACGTTACGCACGTCGCCTTCCTTGATCTCCTCCTCATCGTAGGCAGCGCAGAGGAACGCCAGTGTCACACGGTCTGCGCCCAGAGATGGCTCAATGACGTACGGGATGTATTTTCTCTTCTCCTCGTCGTCGAAATATGTCATATCCTCGCCGGATACTTCCTGATGACGGCTTAAGTCGTAATCGGTACGGTCTGCGATACCCCACAGCTCTCCCCAGCCGAACGGGAAGAGGAACTCAATGTCGGAGGTCGCCTTGGAATAGAAGGACAGCTCTTCCTTCTCGTGGTCACGAATCCGCATCTCCTCGTCTTTGATGCCCAGCTCTTTGAGCCAGTTCACGCAGTAATCTTTCCAGTAAGCGAACCACTCCAGATCGGTGTCCGGCTTGCAGAAGAACTCCAGCTCCATCTGCTCGAACTCCCTGGTACGGAAAGTAAAGTTACCCGGTGTAATCTCGTTACGGAAGGACTTACCAATCTGACCGATACCGAACGGAACCTTCTTTCTGGATGTTCTCTGTACATTTTTAAAATTGACAAAGATACCCTGTGCGGTCTCCGGACGAAGATATACGGTGTTCTTTGCGTCCTCGGTCACGCCCTGGAATGTCTTGAACATCAGGTTGAACTGACGGATATCGGTGAAGTTGTGCTTACCGCAGCTCGGACAAGGCACGTTGTGCTCGTCGATGAACGCCTTCATCTCTTCCTGGCTCCAGCCGTCGATGGAAGATGGCAGCTCGATACCGTTCTCCTGTGCATAGTCTTCGATGAGCTGGTCGGCGCGGAATCTCTCTTTACACTCCTTACAATCCATCAGCGGATCGGAGAAACCGCCCAGATGACCGGAAGCCACCCATGTCTGCGGGTTCATGAGGATGGCACAGTCCACACCTACGTTATACGGGCTCTCCTGAATGAACTTCTTCCACCAGGCGCGCTTCACATTGTTTTTAAGCTCCACACCCAGATTCCCGTAGTCCCATGTGTTGGCCAGACCGCCGTAAATCTCGGAACCCTGATACACAAACCCTCTCGCCTTGGCGAGAGCGATGATCTTATCCATTGTCTTTTCCATGATAAAATACCTCGTTTTTCTATGCTTTCCTTGGATACTTACGGAGCGCTCGCCCGGAACAACCGGCCGGTTCTCTCTTTTGGCAGCGCCCTCTCACAATCGCTATCTATTCTACCGTGGATATGCGTTCTTTTCAAGGGTTTTTCCCGGAAAATCTTTCCCTCATTCGAATTTTTCTACAACTCCTCCAACATCTCCCCCGCCTTAAACCAGTGCTCCACGTGGATGCGGAAGAAATGTTTCACGATCCACTGAAATTCCAGAAACACCTCTTCTTTGAGCACAAAGCTGTACAGCCGCTGCAAAGGGATGCTCAGGACGTACTGCAGCGCGTAGAGCACCGCCGGGTCCAGATGGGTGCTGCTGTAGGCGCCGCCGGCAGAGGAATCTCCGCCGCCTGGTGCATATCCGCCCTCGTAAGCGGCATTGCTGCCAGATTGCTGTCCGCCGCCCTGCGCGCAGGCATGACAGAGCACGCCGCCCGCCTCGAAGGACAGGGTGTCAAGCCCTTCTGTCTTTCCGCAGGAAATGCAGCGAAATACCTCCATGCCGATGCCGTAATACTGGAGAATCTTCAACTCGTAGATGCGGCGGATGAGGGGCAGGGGGACCTTCTTTTTCTCCATAGCGACGAAGGTCACAAACAGGAGATTGAGGATATTTCTCTCGTCCAGCCCTTCCACCGTGAAATATTCCGCCAGCTCCGCAAAGTAGGTGCTGTAATAGATGTCTTCCAGGTCTTCTTTCAGATGGGGAAAGTAATTGCGGCCTTCGGCGGAGTTTAAGTAATTGAACTGCCGTCCCTCCGTGATCATAAACTCACAGTAGATGAGGGGCTGGGTCACGCCAAAAAGAGGGTGATTCGGCTTGCGGCATCCTCTGGCAAATACCTGAATCTTCCCTCTTTCTTTCGTCAGTATGGTCAGGCGGCGGTCATTTTCCCCGATGGGGTAGACAGATAATACGATTCCCGTCACCTTTATCTGCTCGCTCATCTTCCTCACCTCCTGTTATGTTCTGTCCCCGGGGCAGGTCGGGCGTCGGTTCTGCCGCTGCTTCCTGGTCGGCAGAACCG
>DXEQ01000161.1 GCA_019114885.1 Candidatus Anaerobutyricum stercoripullorum | reverse complement strand
CTTTCATGCCTACGACACAGAGCCAGAGAAATCTGATCGCACGTATGAAACTGATCCCTGTACAAGCTCTCATCGAAGATCGGAAGCTTCTTCTCATCGACGACTCCATCGTCAGGGGAACACAGCTGCGTGAGACAACAGAGTTCCTGTATCAGAGCGGCGCCAAAGAGGTCCATGTGCGGCCGGCCTGCCCTCCGCTTCTGTATGGATGCAAATACCTGAACTTCTCCAGATCAAAGTCCGAACTGGATCTGATCACAAGAAGAATCATCAAAGATTGGGAGGGCGATGCTTCCGAGGAAGTTCTTGCAGAGTATGCAGATCCAAACAGCGACCGGTATCAGAAGATGCTGGATGAAATCTGCCGTCTCCAGAATTTCACAAGCCTTCGTTACCACCGTCTGGACGACCTGATCGAATCCATCGGAATCGACTCCTGCAAGCTTTGTACGTATTGCTTCAATGGAGTGGAATAGACAGAGAATTATCAAAAAACCGGGCAAGCTCTTTCACGGAGCCGCCCGGTTTTTCTTAACCTCTGTAATAGTTGATGAGACATCCTTTGAGGATGATCTCTCTCTCTGTATCTGTCAGTTCTCCAAGATACAGACTCATTTCTTTCAGTTCATCCCGCACAACATACGCTTTGATCTCACTTTGTTTTTCTTCCACCGCTTTTCTGATCTCCGGCACAAAGATGTAATCTCCGTTTTCAAACGGCAGCGCCGTGTGATCTTCTTTTGTGAGGAACGGCAGCATTCCCCAGTTGATCAGGTTGGAACGGTAACGCTTTGTGGCGTACTCGTTCGCAATGTTTGCCCAGCCGCCCAGCACTTTCTGGCAGGAGGCTGCCTGTTCTCTGGCGGATCCATCCCCCGGCTTCACAGCAAAGATCGTGCTTCCGATGCCAAGATTTCCTTCTCCAGCCTGAGGGAAACGTGTGTGGATCTTTTCCATGACTTCTTTGAGCTCATCTGCCACTTCCAGCGGACATTTTCCTTCTTCGATGGCCTTCTGCGCCTTCTGTACTTCTTTTGCGCGTCCGACATATGCCGGATCTTTTCTTGAGAGTGCAAATTCTGCAAGTCCAAGCGGATTGGACCGGTAGGAAGACGTCTCCCCGGACGGGATCAGCTCATCCGTCGTTGTGACCGGATCATGAATCTCGGATACCACTTTTATGAGCAGATTTTCCGGAAGGGCTGACATAGACGGCCAGTCTTTGATATTTGGTCCAAAATGGATTTTCACATCCGGATCTGCTTTCCCTTTGCTGTCAAATACACGGTTGGCATAAATGGTGCTGTCAAAATGATAGGTCGGATTTGTGTACTCTACATCCAGTTCCGTGGCCGGTGTCAAGTAGCCTTTGTTTGCCGCCGTGGCCGCGATGGACCGCGCATCCATCAACGCCACCGATGCGATCTGGCCGCTCTGGAGTTTTGATCCTTCTCTGTTCGGGAAATTTCTCGTCGTATGGCGGATACTGAATGCATTGTTTGCCGGTGTGTCTCCTGCTCCGAAGCACGGTCCGCAAAACGCTGTCTTCACGATAGTGCCTGCTGCCATCAGATCTGCCACAGCCCCGTTTTTCACAAGCTCCATATACACTGGTGTGCTGGCTGGATAGACGCTGAATGTAAATTCATCCGCTCCGATATTTTTCCCCCGGATGATATCTGCGGCTGCACAGATATTTTCAAATCCGCCGCCGGCGCATCCGGCAATGATCCCCTGCTCCACATACAGCCGTCCGTTTCGGATCTTATCCTGTAGAGAGAACGGCACAGCGCCGTCCAGACTTACCTTTGCTTTTTCTTCCACATCGTGAAGGATATCTTTCAGATTGGCGTTGACTTCCTCGATCGTGTAGGCATTGCTCGGATGAAACGGCATCGCGATCATCGGGCGTACCGCACTCAGATCCACATATACCAGACCGTCATAGTACGCTGCTTCGCCCGGATTCAACTCTTTATATTCTTCTTCTCTTCCGTGAATCTGATAAAATTCACGTATTACCTCGTCGGTCTTCCAGATAGAGGAAAGGCAGGTTGTCTCTGTCGTCATCACATCAATTCCGATACGGAAGTCTGCGCTTAAACTTGCTACCCCAGGTCCTACAAATTCCATCACTTTATTGTTCACATAGCCGTTTTTGAATACAGCCTTGATGATCGCCAGAGCTACATCCTGCGGGCCGACGCCTTTTACCGGCTCTCCGGTCAGATACACTCCGATAACACCCGGCATACGAATATCGTATGTTTTGTTCAAAAGCTGTTTTACAAGTTCCGGTCCCCCTTCTCCCATGGCCATCGTTCCAAGGGCACCGTAACGGGTATGGCTGTCCGATCCGAGGATCATCTTTCCGGCCCCTGACAGCATCTCCCTCGCAAACTGGTGGATCACTGCCTGGTGCGGCGGCACATAGACTCCGCCGTACTTCTTCGCACAGGTCAGGCCAAACATATGGTCATCCTCATTGATCGTCCCGCCCACCGCACAGAGGCTGTTGTGACAGTTTGTAAGGACATACGGTACCGGAAATTTCTCAAGTCCGGACGCTCTGGCAGTCTGGATAATGCCGACAAACGTGATGTCATGACTCGTAAGTTTGTCAAACTTTATATTCAGATTCTCCATATCGTCGGAGACATTATGGCTTTTCAGTATGCGGTATGCGATCGTCTCCTCTGCCGCCTGTTCCTTTTTGATTTCTCTTCCCGTCAGGGCTTTCAGTCTCTCCCTGACATCTGGTCCGTCTTCTATGATCTCTGTCCCATTCAGCAGATAAACGCCGTTTTCATATAATTTTATCATGTACCTGGCCTCCTTCTCTTTATTCAGCTGCCGCTATCGCCAATATTTTAACACATTAAACTAACAGAGACAAGCAAAACTGCCTGTCTCCGATGCTTACTGCTTCATATATTTCATATGTTCCGATACCATCATCGCAATCTTAAATGTCAGTGCATCCTCGAACACCCGGACATCAAGCCCCGTCATCTTCTGGATTTTCTCAAGGCGGTAGACAAGGGTATTTCTGTGGATGTAAAGCTGTCGAGCCGTCTCAGATATGTTCAGGCTGTTCTCAAAAAATTTGAAAACAGTAGACAG
>DXEQ01000160.1 GCA_019114885.1 Candidatus Anaerobutyricum stercoripullorum | reverse complement strand
TCTCCGGCCAGACATCCGTTTTATGCGGCGGGGCTGTTTTACCTGCAGGAGCCGAGCGCCATGACTCCGGCTTCCCGGCTCCCGGTACAGCCTGGAGAACGGGTGCTGGACCTGTGCGCCGCACCCGGCGGCAAAGCGACGGCTCTGGGAGCGCGGCTCAGAGGCGAAGGACTTCTTGTGGCTAACGATATCAACACTGCGCGGGCAAAAGCGCTTCTGCGGAATCTGGAGCTGTTCGGCATCTCCAACGCCTTTGTGACCAATGAGCCTCCTTATGTCATGGCGGAACGCTATCCGGAATATTTTGACAAAATCATGGTGGATGCGCCCTGCTCCGGCGAGGGCATGTTCCGGAAGAATCCGGCGGTCATTGACGCGTGGCAGGAGAAGGGACCGGAATATTTTTCCCGGCTGCAGAAGGAAATCATCCTTCACGGCGCCGATATGCTCCGTCCCGGCGGTCAGATGCTTTACTCCACCTGTACGTTTTCTCCGGCAGAAAATGAAGCGGTCATCACCCATCTTCTCCGGGAGAGACCGGAAATGGAAGTCATTCCCATGGAGGATTACGAAGGATTTTCCCATGGTCTTACCAGTTTTGACGGCGAATCTTTCCACGAAAGCTGCAGCCTCTGCCGCCGAATCTTCCCGCACAAGATGGCGGGGGAAGGACATTTTATGGCTCTGCTGCGCAAAAAAGAAGAGGAAGAGGCCCGCTCAGATAATATGTGGTCAGAAAATGTACAGCCAGGAAATGCACAGATGGAAGAGGACAGTTGCGGCAAACGTAAAAAAGATAAGAAAAAACGGAAAAAATCTGCCCGTCAGAATCAGCCTGACTGCCGAAATAAAAATTGGTGGGATGCCTGCAGAGGTCTTGATAAAGAACAGCGCCAGGCGCTTGCCGAATTTTTCACCCATGTCTGTCTGCCGATTCAAAGCGAATGCATCGATATCCGCGGTGATAAAATTTACTATGTGCCGGAGGAGACCCGCGCTGACCGCATGAGCGGCCGGATACATTTCCTGAGAAACGGCCTGTATATGGGAGATTTGAAGAAAAAACGCTTTGAGCCATCCCAGCCTTTTGCTCTTGCGTTGTCCCGGGAGACTTTTGACAGCTGCCTGAATTTCCCGGGCGAAGACGAACGGTTGCAGCGCTATCTTCGGGGAGAGAGCTTCCAGCTGAATGCGGAAGAGCAAGCCGGTCTGTCGAACGGCTGGTATCTGATCCTTGCCGACGGTTATCCACTGGGCTTTGGCAAACTGGCCGGGCAGACCGTGAAAAATAAATACCCGGCGGGCTGGAGGAAGAATTAATTGAAAGTTATCACGTGATGGTTTGATTCTCCGAATATAACAATAGCTGTCTTATAAGAATAGGTGGCTTATAAAAACAGCCGGCGCAAAACTGTTTTCAGCATATGCGTCGGCTGTTCGTTCTTTTATTAACATTAATTCATTTGGCGGTTGAGCCACATTTATTTGATATCCATATCTTTCATCATCCGCTGTACAGTATCCCGAATCTGTTTTTTCAAAAATATCTCCTGAAATGATTCATTGTACGGCGGATATGCAATACCAAATTCAGTGACAATGCCTGTGATCAGATCGTGGTCGGTCACGTCGAAAGCAGGATTGTAAACCTTTACGCCGGGAGCGGCCATTGGCTTTTCGTACCACATGTCAGTGACCTCTTCCGGTTTTCTCTGTTCGATGACAATATCGTCGCCGGTGGCGGTGTCCATATCGATGGTGGAGGTCGGCGCGCACACGTAGAACGGTACATTATATCGCTTAGCGGCGAGAGCCGCCATGGAAGTACCAATCTTGTTGGCGGTATCTCCGTTGGCCGCCACACGATCGCATCCTACGAACACAGCCTGAATCTTGCCTTCACGCATAAGGGAGGCGGACATGTTATCGCACAGCAGCGTAACGTCCAGACCGGCGCTTGACAGCTCGAAACTGGTAAGTCTTGCGCCCTGAAGCAGCGGACGAGTCTCGTCACAGTATACTTTGAAATTATAGCCCTTTTCCTGGCCAAGATACATCGGGGCGGTGGCGGTGCCGTATTTTACCGTGGCAAGCTGTCCGGCGTTGCAGTGGGTCAGCAGGCCGTCGCCCGGTTTCACGAGAGACAGTCCGTATTTGCCGATGGACCGGCAGACCAGAATGTCCTCTTCGCGGATGGCTAAGGCTTCATCATGAAGAGCGTCGATAATCTGCGGAACAGAATCTTTTTTGTGGTCAAGCACCACATTTTCCATGCGTCGAAGCGCCCAGGACAGATTGACAGCTGTCGGCCGGGAGGAATTCAGATATGCGGAGGCCTCGCGAAAACGGCGAAGGAACTCATTGTAATCCGGAGTGGTTTTCCCTTGCCCTGCGGCATCGCCGCTCTGCGCTGTCATGGAAATAGCAATCTCTCTGGCTGCCAGATATATGCCGATGGCGGCTGCCACGCCGATGGCCGGAGCGCCGCGCACTTTCAGCAGATAAATGGCGTCCCAGATATCCTTCTGAGCAGTGAGCGAGAGAATCTCAATGCGGGAAGGCAGCTTGGTCTGGTCGATGATCACAAGGGCGTGTTTTTCATCATCGAGTGCCACTGTGTCATAATCAAGAATGGTTTTCTCCGGGCCGATGAGAGGATTGTCCGGCTCCACGGCACGGATGGCGTCTGTCATGGCGCGATAATACTCTCCGGCCGTCTGGAAATCTTTCTGATGCATGATCAGATCTTTGGCGAAGGTCAGCAGAATCTTCTCTGCTGTCGCACGTTTATCCATATCTTCAATAACAGTAATATCTTTATTATGCGCCATGCCCACGATCCGGCGGATGCATTCGGTACCGGCGTATCCGGCTGTGTCGGCAAGGATTTCTGCCAGATAAGATGCTTTGAAGTCGTCGGACTTGGCCAGCGGCTCTGTTACCTGCTCGTCATAAAGACGAAGAAACTTCTCTCTGAACAGATCAACGATTTCCATGATGGCGCACATACACCAGCCGCAGAACTGCGCCTTTTCCTCTGGAACG
>DXEQ01000159.1 GCA_019114885.1 Candidatus Anaerobutyricum stercoripullorum | reverse complement strand
CTGCTGTATAATTAAAAAAAGAATCCTGCGCGCAGGATTCTTAAAAAAATGCTTGACATATTGCTAAAAAGGGATTTACCATATGTACGTATGTCTCTGGTTTTAAAAGTCTACCTTAAAAACCTTCATTTTTTATAAATTCTTAGTTTTCAAAATACTTTCCCCACTTTAAAAATGTACTGTGGACCACACCCAGCTCTTTTGCGGCTGCCCGGGCGGTGATGCTTCCCTGCTGGTATTGCGTCCACAGCGGGTAAAAATCATCCGGGATCGGCTTTTTCTCCCGGCCGAATCTGACCCCTCTGGCCTTGGCCGCGGCGATGCCTTCCGCCTGCCGCTGCCGGATATTTTCCCGCTCCACCTGGGCCACGTAGCAGAGAATCTGCAGGACCAGGTCGGCGATGAAGGTTCCGGTCAGGTCTTTTCCCTTCTGCCGGGTGTCCAGCAGGGGCATGTCCAGCACCACGATGTCCGCCTTTTTCTTCTTGGTGATGACCCTCCACTGTTCCTGAATCTCGGTGTAGCTCCTGCCCAGACGGTCGATAGACTTGACTACCATCACATCCCCGGGATGGAGTCTGCGCAGCAGCCGTTTGTACTGCGGCCGCTCAAAGTTTTTCCCGCTGAGTTTGTCCATGTAGATATCCCGGTCCGACACCCCGAATTCATGCATGGCGATGATCTGTCTCTCCTCACACTGGTCTTTTGTTGACACACGAATGTATCCGTACATTTCTTTCATGTTGATTCCTCCTGTATATTTTTCTTTAGTGGGTACAAAAAACAATAATACAAACCAAAGCGTTTTCTGACAAATCCGCCAGACCGATACCTTAGTGCGGCGCAGACCTGTCCCTATTATATAGAAGAAACTCCATCCATATCGGGGACCTGTGGAATAAAAAAGGCCGCTGCGCCGCATACCCCGGTGTACATTACATTTTTTGAAAATGTATCGTCACCCGAAGGTATGTCCGCGCAGCAGCCTTGCTGAGTCAGACGATTATTCTGTTATGAAGTCACCCTGTCTAATCTTCTTTAAGCTCTTTGAGCCAGAGACAGGCGATCAGCTTCATCCCCTCTTTGTTTGGATGAACACCGTCGATGGTCTCGTATTCCATATGGTGGGCGGCCAGATCTGCCACCAGACAGCCCTCATCGGCGGCGGTCCGGCGGATGATGTCCGAGTAAATGTTCGGCGAGATCACGCTGTCCACATTGAAAAACATCTCATCCTCCGGCACAGGCTGTCCGCGGAGGATGGTGGCACAGTATATTGTGCTGTCCGGATAGAGACGGCGAAGCCGCTGCAGCATCCGGCGGTACTCTCTCTCAAACTCCTGTGGATGTATGCCGAAGCCCCAGTCGTTGGCTCCCATGGACACCAGAATGATATCCGGGTCCCCCTCGGCGCCCAGGGTCTCCAGCCGGCGCAGTGAGGTGCCGGAGGTCAGCAGACCGCAGGATACGGTGCTCCCGGAGTAGGAATTGTTGACGCCCAGAACGCCGCCAAGTCCCTCGATGACCTGCATCCACCAGGTTGCTCCCGGGTCGGCCACACCGGTCTCTCTCTGGCGCCAATCGTCATAGAAGACGGCCCCTGCCGGTGTATATCCGGCAAAGGTACTGATGGAATCGCCCAGAATTGATATGATCTTTTTGTTCTTGTTCTCCACTTGTATCCCCCCTGTATCTGTCACGCCTTCGCGTTAAACACGGTGCCCACGATTCTCGGGCCGGCGTTGGCCGCCACAGCCGCGCCAATCTGATAAACCCCTGTCGGACCATAGCCCAGAAGCTCTGTCATCTTTTTGATAAGCTCGTCGCTGCAGCTCTTGTCGTTGCCGTACACGATCTGATACTCGGAACCCGGCTCCATATCCGCAAGAGTCATATCGGCCACCTTGGTCACAATCTTCTTCTCACCGCGGCATTTGGCGGCGGTGGTGATGGCGTGATCCCAGATCTTCATGATCGGCTTGATGCCCAGCTTGTCGCCCACGAAGGCGGCGGCGCTCGGAATTCTTCCGGACTTGCCGGCGTATTTCAGGTTGTAGATGCCGAAGTATACCTCTCTTTTTGGAAGAATCTCCCGGAGGTACGCATTGATCTCATCGGCGGACGCACCCTCCTGTGCCATCTTTGCGGCAACCTCCGCCGGGTAACCGTAGGCGCAGGAATAGCTGCCTCCGTCATGGCTGGTGATGGATATCTTATCCCGGCACTCCGGATGCTCCTCGAAGAAGTTCTGTATGGCCAGAACCGAGTTCTGCCAGGTGGCGGACCCTTCTGAGTTGATCAGCACCAGAATGACGTCGGTACATCCCTTCTCATAAAAGTCGTAATACATCTCCTCGAACTGGTAGGCGGTGATCTGCGAGGTCTTCGGAATCTCGTCGTTCTCCTCCATCATCTTATAAAAGCCCTCGTTGTCAAAATCCACCCGGCTTAAATAAGACTTCTCTCCCAGCACTACCGGGAAGGGGATGATGTTAATGTCGTATTTCTTTTCATTTTCCACGGAAATGTCACTGACAGAGTCGGTGACAATCTGAATCTTTCCCATAAATCTTTCCATCCTTTATCCTGTATTGTGCGGCGGCTGACCGAACCGGCAAAGATCGGATATACTTACCCGGGATACTCTGCCTGTACGGCGGGCCGCGTCTGCCTGTGATCTGCATACATTGAGGCAGCCCGGTCCTGCTGTCTTAAAATCCTGTCCCATACGCCCGAACTGCCAACACATATTTTTAGTATTATAAAGGAGCCCCGGTTTTATGTCAATACAGGACAGTGCCTGCGAAAAATACATAAACACCCTGCAAAATGCCATAAAACACAAATCAGGCGGAGTCACAAACAACTCCGCCTGTACATTTCTTTAGAAAATATTATTCCTCTTCTTCCACACATGCCATGGCAAGTCCGGTCGCCACCGCGTTTCTCGGGCCCTCGCAGCCCCGGATATTGCCTCGTCCGGCAACGATATCGTACTCGGACAGGGCGTCCGTTACCATGTTCGGAATCTCGAAGTCAAGGGCGGAACCACCGACCATAACGACAAACTGAATATCTCTCGGATTGCCGGTCGGGCTTACCTTGGATAAGGAACGAATGGCGTTGGTCACAAAGACCTTTCTCTTGGCTTCCATACGCACCTGTTTAACCTTCTCCATGGACTCCACGCCCTCCAGCGGAACGAACTCGCCGTCCTCCTTGACCAGAACCACCTTGGCAAAAATAGAGGCGTCCAGCGGCTTGTCAAAGAACTGCGCCGTTCCGTCCTCGTGACGGATGTGGAAGAGACTCTCCACCAGAGCCAGCGGATACTTCTTGACGTCCTCCGCCAGTTCAAAGTCATCCAGTCCCAGCTCGGACTGGATCAGCAGGGATACCATGTTGCCGGCACCGGCCAGATGAATCAGCTTCACCTTACCTTCTCTATTGATGATGGAAGCATCGGTGGAACCGGCTCCCATGTCCACGATGGCCAGCGGTGTGCTGGTTCCCGGTGTGGTAAGGGCGCCCTTGATGGCCATATCCGCTTCCACGCCGCCCACGTAAACCGGCACGTTGAGCTTCTCAGTCAGTACCCGTGCGATGATCTCCATCTGCAGACGGTCTGACTTCACCATGGCGGCGATACCAACTGCATTCTCCAGGGAGAACTCGTCGGCAATGCCACCCTTTACCTTCTGTGGATTGAAGGTATCCACTGCCAGAAGATCCTGAATCTTGATATCCCGTTTATGTTTATCTGTCAGGTTCGCCATAACGCGGCGCACCTTATCTAACATGTTGCCGGCATTGGTTCCCACTTCGCCCTGGATATCTTCGATATCCGGGATGGAGGCAATGCCTTCCATGATGCGTTCCGCACCCTCGTCAACGTCCACTTCCACTTCTTTTTTGCTTCCGATGACGGTGATGGTTCCCGCCTTGATGCTTCTCTCCTGCACGTCGCCCTCCGGTGTCTTGATGACCACGCCGGAACGGGTTCCGATCAGAGAACGGGCGATCGGTACGACCCGCTTCGTCTCCTCGGATGACAGGTTAAATAATGTGGCGATTCCGTACGGATTGGACAGCACGGAAACAACGCTTCCGATCGGAGCCACCTCAATGGCGCACTCCATACCCAGAGGTACCTTCTCGATCATGGTGACCTCATCGATGATTGGCACCTTTTTGTCCAGACGGTTGGTGATCAACGTACCGTCGTCGGTCTGGGCAATAGCGCCTGTGATATTCACGTTCTTCTTGGCCTCGTTCATCAGACGGGCCGCCTCGGCAAAATCCACACTGGAAGGGATAATGGCGATGACATCCTTCTCCTCCGTGATCTTGGACAACTCTGTGACCAAAATCGATGTGCCAACGCCGATTCCTGTTCCTCCCGGTGTGCTCGGATTATGTCCGATGACTGTGGACTCTGTGATGATCGTCTCAGAGATGGTCTCCATGGCCACGTCGCCGATAACCGGAGCCGCCTCGTTGATGCGGATCTCATCCAGATCGGAGTACTCAAGACCAATCTTCTTGAGTGCATCCTTCAGGGAGTGAAAAACACCGTTAATGTTCTTCAGCGTACCCTTGATACCGGTGGTCGGTCCGATACCACTGGCAAGAAACTGTATATCCTGTCCTTCAATTCTGGCAATCGCCACCTCTGTCGTGGCATTGCCGATATCAACACCAGCTACAAACTTCATACGTTCCATCCTTTCCTGCCTGCTATTCAGCCATCAAATTGTGCAGCGCACGTCTGAAAGGGCATATAAATCTGCTTAAATTATAACATTTGTGCCGGAAAGGGTCAAACATTAACAGACATAATTTCTTGATACATTTCCCTGCAAATTGCAAATTTTTGTTGTGCGCCTCCCACCATGTCTGTAAAATTTTGCAGAAAATTTTAAAAATATTCGCCGTATCTGAGGAAATGTGACTAATACAGAGAGACCACATCTTTATTGGACGGATGCACCAGCACTTTTACGGACTCAACGGTATTGTATTCATATTCATAGAAGCGTTTCTCTTTGAGATTCCGGAGAATCTCATCTTTGTATGTGAAGAATACTTCCAGACCGTTATTCTGCGCAAACACCGCATCGACCATATAGGTGATGTAGGTTTGTGGCTCCGTCCTGTCAGCTGCCGCGTCCGTATTCTGTCCGCCTTCTGCCGCCCCGGTCTGCCCGGCCGCTTCCACCGCCGTGCCCTCTTCCGGGCTGTCCTCATCGGCGTAAAAATCCGTCTCCGCGTACTCCACATCCCCGTAATAGGAATCATAATACCCATAATAGTACGGATCGTTGCCTTCCAGTTCCTCCCTGTCAACAAATACCTCCTTCACATTGTTGGGGCTATACTCCACCACAAACTGAATCTTGTCCTTTGGCACTTCCTTCGACGTCTCCAGCACCGCCTGCGTATTGTCCCCGTAGTAGGAATGGACATACACCTTGCCGTTGCCGTTTTTTCCCCGGTACAATTCTTCTTCGATGACCTTTGTCTCCGTCTTCCCGCCGCCGATCGGCTTTTCTCCCAGATATTCAAAGGAGGAATATTCCACCAGACTGACGCCGGTCCCGATACCGCACAGCAGCGCGCCGACACAAAATACGACCGCCAGCTTCTTTTTTGCACTCCATCTTTTTCCGGTTCGGTTTTTCTCAGTTCTGCCCACGCCGTCCTTTTTGCCGGTTTTCCCACTCGTCCCTTCCGGCAGAATTCTTTTTCTTCTGTTGTCTGTTTTCCCTGCGCTCTCTGCTTTGCGCCCCGAAATATTCCAATCCATTCCGCTGTCCTTCTTTTCCATCATAGTCACACATCCTTTCTCTTCGTCCATCTGCTTACAATAAATGTCAGCACAAACAGGGCAAATGCACCAAAACACAAAATACATCCCAACAGGAAAAGCGTCGCGCCCACCAGAGGATATCCCTGCAGCAATAATATCGCCAGCATCCCAAAGCCAAAGAGAGAAAAGAGCGCCATCGCCGCCGACGGCAGCATCACCAGCAACAGGCATGCCTTAACAAAAAGCTCAAAGAGCAATTTTACGATATCCCATATTTTTCTGCCTGCCGATCTGAACATCTCAATACCTTCCCCTTCTTTTTTCTCATCTGTTTTCTTCTTCCAGCGCGGCGGTTTGTCCTGGTCCTCTCTCTGCTTCTGCTCCATTCGCTTCTCCTGCTTCTCTTTCTGCTGTTCCATGAAGCTGGAAAAAGACTGCTTTGACTTGTTGAGGACACTGCCCGCCTTCTTCCCGATGCCTTCCCCGTCTTTGCCCCGCATGGCGCCCCGGTAGGACGGGTCAATATGGTAGGCTTCCAGAATCTCCGCCGTCAGACTGTCAATATCGCCAAAATCATCTATGGCTTCCTTCTCGCTCATGCCGCTCTCCATCTTCAATTCGATATGCTGGGCGTACTCCGACAGCATATCCTCCCGCTCCTGCGCTTCCAGCATGGAGAGCCGCTTCTCCATCTCATTTAAAAATTCATTCTTATTCATATCTCTGCTCCTTTAAAAATTCATTGACATCGTGGCAGAACGTCTGCCATTCCTTCCTGGTCTCCTCCAGATGCATGATGCCCGCCGCCGTCAGATGATAATACTTTCTGGGCGGGCCCTCGCTGGACTCCCGCAGATAGGTCTCAAAATAATGCTCGTTGGTCAGCCGTTTCAGAATCGGGTAAATAGTCCCCTCCTTCACGTTGACCACCTTGGAGACCTCCGCCACCAGCTCATAACCGTACATATCCCTGGTGGACACGGCGGCCAGAACCATCAGCTCCAGTACTCCCTTTTTAAACTGCGCGTTCATCCGTCCCCTCCTTTCTTCTCACTGCTCCCGCCGTTGGCGTCCATGCCGCCCCAGTGCCGCTGCCGACTGCTTTCGCGCCGGTTCGGCTTTCCTTCTGGGCACTCCTGCACCGGTTCAACATTTCACCCGGGCGCTCCCACTCCGGAAGTCAGTATTCCTTTCTTTTGAATACTATATTATACTAGGTACTGTGTATGGTCAAGTATTATTTTTTTACGAGTTCTTACGGGGGAAGAGATTTGCAAAGCAAAAAGGGGCACAATTTGCGGGATTCTTATGGAATAAAAAACAGGTACAGAAATAAAATGCTCCCTTCTAAGTGACAAGTTTTTCTTACTTTACTTATCTGCTTAAAAGAGAGCATATCAAAACACTCTGTACCTGCTTTTTATCTTTATTCTGTTGTCAGTTCCGGAATTTCTAAAGTTCTCCTGCCTGATCAGTGATCCCAGCGCTGACCACTGATTCTAGCGCTGCACACGGCCGGAGCCATCACCGCCTGCCAGCTTGAGTACCTCGTCCATGGAAACCATGTTGAAGTCTCCCTCGATAGAATGTTTCAGGCAGGACGCTGCCACCGCAAATTCAATGGCTGCCTGGGAATCATATCCATTCAGGCATGCGCAGATCAGCCCGCCGCCGAAACTGTCGCCGCCGCCCACACGGTCCACGATATGCATGGTATATTTTTTGCTGAAATAGTAGTCTTTGCCGTCGTAGAGCATCGCAGACCACTTGTTATCATTGGCGGAGATGGACTCACGCAGGGTGATGGCAACTTTGGAGAAGCCGAAGCGGTCGGCCAGCTGTTTTGCCACATCTTTATAGCCCTCGTGATTCACCTCGCCCTTTGTGACGTCCGTATCTGCCGCCCTGATGCCGAATACGTCGGAGGCATCTTCCTCATTGGCGATACATACGTCCACATACTTACAGAGTTCTCCCATCACCTGTCCCGCTTTTTCTTTGGACCACAGCTTATTTCTGTAATTCAGGTCACAGGAAATGGTAACGCCGGCTTCTTTGGCCGCCTTACATGCTTCCAGACAGATGGCCGCCACATCATCGTTCAGTGCCGGTGTGATACCTGTGAAATGGAACCACTCCGCCCCGTCAAAGATCTCCTTCCAGTTAAAATCTGAGGAAGAAGCAGTCGCGACAGAAGAACCGGTGCGGTCATAGATCACCTTGGAAGGCCGCTGTGAAGCTCCCTTCTCCAGGAAATAAATGCCGACTCTGTCGCCGCCGCGGGCGATATATGAGGTATCCACCCCATATTTTCTCAGAGAATTCACCGCTGCCTGTCCGATCTCGTGGGCAGGAAGCTTTGTGACAAACTTTGCGTCAAATCCATAGTTGGCCAGAGAAACCGCGACATTCGCCTCGCCTCCGCCGTAGGTCGCACCGAAACTGTCTGCCTGCACAAAACGATAATATCCCTCCGGTGCCAGTCTTAACATGATCTCCCCAAATGTAATTACCTTCTTAGCCATTTTTATTTACCTCTGCTTTCTTTTACAATCTCCACTGCTTCTTTTACCAGTTCTCTGACCTTATCAAACTCTCCTGCCTGCACAAGATCTCCTTTTACCATCCAGCTTCCCCCGCAGGCAAGGATTTTATCATATGCCAGATAAGATCTTACGTTCTTCGGATTGATGCCGCCGGTCGGCATGAACTTCAAACCGGTATACGGCGCCGCGATCGCCTTGATATAGTTAAGTCCTCCTGCCTGCTCCGCCGGGAAAAACTTCACAACAGAAAGGCCATTCTCTATCGCCTGTTCCACATCGCTCGGGTTCGCGCATCCCGGAATGATCAGAACCCCCTTCTCATTACAGTACTTCACGATCTTCGGATTCAGCCCCGGGCTGACAATAAACTTCGCTCCGGCCGCCACTGCCCGGTCTACCTGATCGATGGTCAGCACCGTTCCCGCGCCCACCAGCATATCCGGAAAGCTCTCCGTCATCCTCCGGATGGATTCCTCCGCCGCATCCGTGCGGAAGGTAACCTCCGCACAGGGAAGTCCGCCGTCGCAAAGAGCCTGGGCCAACGGCTCCGCATCCTTCACATCATTGAGCACAACGACCGGCACGATGCCGATCTCTCCGATTCTCTCCAAGAGTTCCTTCATGTTCTTGCCTCCTCATCGTTCCGTATTATGAAACTAAGTTTTATATTATGGTTCTTTATGTCTACAAGTATACACGGAGTTATACAAAAGTCAATAGAAAAATCCCGTATTTACAAAGTTTTTCTCTTGAAAGGATGATAACGCTGTGATAATATTGTTTCATATTATGGAATACATATACATTAGATTTGCACTTGTCGTTCTTTTTGGATACGGAACCGCAAGACAGAAAGGAGACTCCCGCGATGGAAGAAAAGAATCCAATCCAGGTGGCGGACCGGCTTTTCGGCACACTGGAACTTCTCGCAGAAAAAGGCAGCGCCGCCGTCATGGAAGTGAGCGACGCGCTGGGATTAAATAAGACAACCGCCCACCGAATCTTAAGTTCCCTTGTATACATGGGATACGCCTGTCAGAATCCGGAGAGCGGACGTTATGAGCCGACTCTGAAGGTTGTCAATCTCTCGAATAAAGTGATGGGACATATGGACATTGTCCAGATTGTCCGGCCATACCTGCGCAAGCTGATGGAAATGACCAATGAAACAGTACATTTTGTGCGCCGCGAAGGAATCGACGCCGTGTACATCGATAAAGTAGAATCATACCGCAACGGTATACAGATGGTCTCAAGAATCGGAAGCAGAATACCACTGTACTGCTCCGGCGTAGGGAAGGCTATGGTTTCAGAAATGGATGAAGATATGGTAAAGGATATCTGGAACAGAAGCACCATCACTGCCTACACCCCTTACACGATCACAGACTATGAAGCTTTCACAGATGAACTGGAACAGATACGCGAACGCGGCTATGCGTTGGACAACGAAGAAAACGAGGCCGGCGTCCGCTGCATCGCCGTCAGCCTGAACACTTTCACGGAACAGGAGCAGTACGCTTTCAGTATCTCCGCGCCCGTCAGCCGGATGAACAACGAACGAATACATGAACTGGCTGAATACATCCTCGCGATCAAAAAACAGATTGAAGAGAGCATGTACAAAAAATGAAAAAAGAGTTCTGCCGGGCAGAACTCTCGCGCCGAGCGTGGTCGCTTCAGCGACAAAATTCCGTTTTCAGACAGGACACAAAACGCGCATGTACTCCGGGCGCACTTCGTGCCCTGTCCGTCAACACTTCTATGCCTGCCCTTCCTGCGGGCCGCCCAGCGCCAGCTTTCCGATGATCTCCCGTTTATACCGGAAGAAGCCTTCGGTCAGATTAAAGTCTGCCGGCCGCGGTTTCTTTTCTTCGATGACGATCTCCTCCGTGATCCGGCCCGGCTGGCCGCTTAAGATGTAGATGCGGTCCGAGAGAAGAATCGCCTCATCGATATCGTGAGTGATAAAGAGGGTCGACAGATCGATACGCTCCATCACATCCAGATACCACTGATGAATGCTGGACTTGGTGATCGTATCGAGAGCGCTGAACGGCTCATCCAGAAGCGCCACACCGTCAGACGACAGGTAGGTGCGCAGCAGCGCCGCCCTCTGCCGCATACCACCGGAGAGCTGTCCCGGATACTGGTACTGGGTACCCTCCAGCCCGAACTGGGCAAACAGGGGCTCCGCCTTACGGCGGGCCTCTGTTTTTTTCTCTCCCCCTAACACCAGAGGCAGAGAGACGTTATCAATGATTTTTTTGTGCGGCAGCAGCAGATCTTTCTGCATCATGTAACTGATCCGGCCCGGCTTTGCCGTGATATCTTCTCCGCTCAGGACAACCCGACCCTCTTCCGGCGCAGTCAGCCCGGAAAGCACATGGAACAGCGTCGTTTTACCCGCGCCGCTCACACCCAGCAGGGAGACCAGCTCGCCCTTATGCAGCTCGATATTGATATCCTCGATGATCGTTCTGCCGCCATAGCTTTTTGTGATATGTTCTGCTTGTAATATGGTCATTTGTCTATTCCTGTCCCGGCAGATAATCGTTCGAATACCCCTTTCCGGTCAGGTCGGTATCCGTCAGCTTGTTTTCATACAGCCAGGTATAGAAGGCATCCCATCTGGCCGGGTCGATGACGCCCCAGGCAGACGCGTCGGACACATACTGTCCGGAGATCCACTCCTGACTGGCATAGACCAGATCCTGGGAACCGGAAAGGGAACCTGTGTTGTCCCCTTCTATGAGCATATCGGCTGCCTCCTTCGGATTCTCCACGGCATACTCATATCCCTTCGCCGTCGCTTCCATAAATGCTCTGGCCACATCCGGGGATTCTTCCAGAAACGCATTGTTGGCAATGATGACCGGCGTATAGTAATCAAATACCGGGTTGATATCCCGGAAATTCCAGTAATCAAAGTCCATACCCCGAAGCTCGGCGTTGATGCCGCCCCATCCGTAGAAAATCCAGATGGCGTCGGTCTGCTTCGCCTGCAGAGCCGCCGGCTCGTCGGTGATATCGTTCGGAATCAGCGTCACCTTGCTGAAATCCCCGCCATCATTGGCAACAACCGTCTCCAGGGTCGCCAGCTCGATCGGAGAGTCCCAGGTGGAATAGGTCTTGCCTTCCAGTCCTTTCGGGCGGTCGAGACCTTCGCCCGCTCTTGCGATGATACCGGAAGTATTGTGCTGCAGCACGCCTGCCACCGCAGTGATGCCCAGCGGCTCGTCAGAATCCAGAGCCGCCGCCATGGTATCCTGCGCCTCGATGGCAAACTGCGCCTGTCCGGACGCACACATGGTCGCCGCCCCGTTTTCCGGCGGCTGCACGATCTCCACCTCCAGACCGGCGTCCTCGTAGTAACCGAGTGCCTGCGCCGCATACAATCCCGTATGGTTGGTGTTCGGCGTCCAGTCCAGACAGAAAGTGATCTTTGTCAGTTCTTTGCCTCCCTCCGTGGAGGACGTCTCATTTCCTGCGGAGCCGCAGGCGGAAAGCCCCAGAACCATGGAAGCCCCCAGCACAAGCGCCGCTGCTTTTTTCCAGTTATTCTTTCTCATTTTCTTCTCCTTTTTCTTCCACTGCCATCCACGGCATAGATACGCGCCGGATCAGATTGACCACCGCCATGAGCACCAGACTGATGACGACGATAAAAATGATCACGGCAAACATTTTGTCAAAGGCATATGCCTGTTTCACCCGGGTCATATAGACGCCCAGACCTTCAAATCCGCCCAGCCATTCCGAGATGACCGCGCCCACCACCGCATAAGAAGAGGATATCTTCAATCCCGCAAAAAACTGCGGCAAAGCGGCGGGAAACTTCACATGCCAGAAGATCTGCCGCCTTGAGGCTCCCATGGCCCGCATCAGGTCGATGGAATCCCTGTCCACACTCTTGTAACCGTCCAGCAGTCCCACCGTGATCGGAAAAAATGTGGTGATCACCACCAGTGTGATCTTCGGCGCCATGCCAAATCCCATCCAGAGCACCAGTACCGGCGCGATGGCGATGGTCGGTATGGTCTGGGTGATGATCATGATCGGGTAAAACGCCTGGTTCAGGATCAGGAAATGATCCATCAGGGTGGCGGTGATAAATGCTAACAGTATTCCGATGCCCAGACCGTAGAACGCCTCCTGCAGAGTCACTCCGGCGTGTGTGATGATGATTGGGAAATCGCCGGTCAGCGCCCGGATCACATCCACCGGCGAAGGCAGCATATAGCCGGGTACGATACCTGTCTCACTTAACACGAACCAGAACAGCACGATGGCCGCCAGAGCGACAGCCGCCGGCAGCTTACTGCTGGTGATGCTTTGTAACTTTCTTGTCAATGGTCAGCACGTCTCCTTCCGGCTTGTAAGAAATCTTCACATAGGTATTCATGGCCTTGCATCCTGCTTTGGCAGCCACGATCTGACAGTTCTTCACGATCTCCATGAGCTCGTCATACTCTCCCTCAATGGATGTCTCGCACGGTCCCACATAGTAGCTTAAACCGGTGGACTTGATGTAGTCGATGACCTCGTCCACAATGCGGATCACCTCGTCTTCGTTCTGTACATTTGGCAGTACCTGAATTGCAACACTTGCGTTCATTCTCTTTTCCTCCCT
>DXEQ01000158.1 GCA_019114885.1 Candidatus Anaerobutyricum stercoripullorum | reverse complement strand
TCCGGTGCCGAAGGTGATGGCTATGGAAAACAGCATGTATTATCTGATTCGGAAGCGGCGGGGCATCTGTAAATAAAGTGTTCTCTCTGTCAGAGCATCGATGTGTTCTGGCGGAGAGTTTTTTTTATTTTTGTAAAAAGCTGTGTTTTTGTGAACCCCCTTTCCGATTTGTTTACCCTGTCATTTATCAGAAAAATGTGCTATAGTAATAGCTCAAAACTTATGGCAGGAGGTGCGCAGTTGAAGAAGCTGATATTGGCGGAGAAGCCGTCCGTGGCAAAAAACATCGCGGACGCCACAGATGCCGTCAGGAAAAACGGGTATTATGAGGGAAAGGAATACATCATCACCTGGGCGTTCGGGCATCTGCTGCAGCTGTATGACGCGAAGGATTATGATCCGGAGATGAAGGTATGGCGGATGGAGAAGTTTCCGTACATACCGGAGGAGTTTCATTATAAATTAAAATCGGACGGAAAGAAGAAGGATCAGCCGGACGCCGGCGTGGCGCGGCAGATGAATGTGATAAGAGAGCTGGCCATGCGGGCGGACGTGGAGGGAATCATCTCCGCCACCGACGATGACCGGGAGGGGCAGATCATTGCCGATGAGATTCTGGATTATCTGAAGACCGACAAGCCGGTGGAGCGGATTCTCTTAAATGAATGGACGGCGGCGGAGGTGCAGCGAGGACTTGGCAGTCTGAGACCCAACAAAGAAATGCAGTCGTTACAGGATGCGGGTTTTGGGCGGCAGATTGCCGACTGGCTGATCGGCATTAATCTCACTTCGGTGGCCACGCTCAAGTGCAGGAACGGCAAAAACAGCCGTCTTTTAAATATCGGGCGGGTGCTGATGCCGACGCTCAAGATCATTTATGACCGGGACAAAGAGATCCGGGATTTTAAGGTGACGAAGTATTACAAGCTGAAAGGGATTTTTGAAACAGATGCTAAGAAACGTTTCGAGGGCATATATTATGTAGGGAAGAATGAGAAGTTTGACGCGCCGGACGAGCTTGACAAGCTGGCCCGCATGATTGAGGGACGACCGGCGAAGATCACGGACAAGAAGGTGACAAAAAAGAAAGAGTACGCACCGTATCTCTTTAATCTTTCCAATCTCCAGGGATTTATCACAAGCAAGTACCGGGGGTGGACGTCGGACAAGGTGTTAAAGACCGCGCAGGATCTGTACGAAAAGAAGCTGATCACTTATCCGAGGACGGCCAGCGTGGTGCTGGACGAGAGTCTCATAGGCAAGGTAAAAAAAGTATTGGAGATCCATCAGGCTTCCAGCCCTTACCGGGATCAGATGAAGTTTCACACATCCAAAAGGATTTTTGACAGCAAAAAGGTGGAGAGCCACTCGGCCATCATTCCCACCTACATGACGCCCAAGAGTCTTAAAGATGAGGAGCGGATTGTCTATGAGGCGGTGCGAACCCGTTTCCTGGCCCAGTTTATGCCGGTGGCGCTGGCGGAGGATACGGAGCTTACGCTTCGCATGACGGATGCGCTTTCGGACGGCGGAGCGGACGTGCCGACAACAGGGAGCGCGGATTCCGGGCCGGATGCGGCAGAGGTACCGGCGAAGGAGACGGCAGATGCGCCGGAGGACGCACCGCCGCTCACTGCGGAAGAAATGTTTCGGCAGGGACATTTTCTGGCGAAGGGAAAGATTCAGCTGGAGCCGGGATGGAAGCTTCTGGAGGGCGTCGACACAAAAGAAGTGTTGCTGCCGAAGGTGGAAAAGGGCGATATCGTCACGCTGACAAAGGCCGAGGTGAACGAGGTGGAGCGGAAGCCGCCGAAGCCGCACACGGAAAAGACGCTGCTGCGGGTCATGGAGACCTGCGGACGGAAGTACGAGGAAAAGGATGATCAGGAGATGATGATGGCCATCTTGAGCGGATTCAGTATCGGGACGCCGGCCACCAGGGCCGAGACCATCAAGAAGCTCAAAGACGCCGGGTACATTCAGGCGAAGGGCAAGAGTCTCTCCTGTACGGAGCTGGGAACGAAGCTGGTCGAGACATTTCCTGTGCGGGAGCTGTTTGACCTGGAGTACACCGGAAGGCTGGAGAAGACCCTCTCCGATATCGAGAAGAAGAAGCACACAAAAGAAGAGTTCTTACATTTTGTCACAGAATTCGTGAAAACGTCCGTGGAGGAGATCAAGAAAGACGACAAGTTCGGGAACCCGTCCGCAGGCACGCCTCTTCATCAGGGGCCGGTGGGAAAATGCCCGGAATGCGGGGCGGACGTCATTGAGACGGAGAAAGCCTTTGGCTGTTCCCGCTGGCGGGAAGGATGCAAGTTCGCCATCTGGAAAAATGACACATTTATCACGTCATTGGGCAAAAAGGTATCTTACGAGATGGTGAAGATTCTTCTGGAACATGGCAAGGTGGGGTTCCGCGGCTGTGTCAGTAAAAAGGGAAATAAGTTCGCCGCATATTTCTTTTACGAGAAGGACGAAAAGAGCGGAAGATATCGCTGGAGGCTGGAATTTATTGATTGATTCCCGCCACAACCTTTGTTAGAATAGAAATAAATATATTTTAAAGAGGGAAGGAGAGACTGCTCGCAGTCGGAGAAAAATATGCAGAGAGTAACCAATCAGGCGTTATTTCAACATTTAGATAAAACGATGGCCTCCGTATTATTTGAGGAGAATATGTATCCGTGGGAGGTTCTTCCAAAGATTCACGACTTCATCCTGGAGGTGGGGATGCTGCTGTCCAAGGATGAATATGACGAAGTTAAGAAGAATGTCTGGGTGGCAAAGTCGGCCACGGTGGCGCCGACCGCATCCATCACCGGACCGGCCATCATCGGCCCGGAGGCGGAGATCCGTCACTGTGCCTTCATCCGGGGCAATGCCATTGTGGGAGAGAAGGCCGTGGTGGGCAATTCCACAGAATTAAAAAATGTGATCCTGTTCGATAAGGTGCAGGTTCCGCACTATAATTACGTGGGAGACTCCATCCTCGGATACAAGTCCCACATGGGCGCTGGCTCCATCACATCCAATGTGAAGTCCGACAAGAAGCTGGTGGAGATCCGCATCGGCGATTACAAGATTGAGACCCGCATGAAGAAGGTGGGCGCAATCCT
>DXEQ01000020.1 GCA_019114885.1 Candidatus Anaerobutyricum stercoripullorum | reverse complement strand
TCTTGATAATTGAGGAAGAAATGTGGTGGAAAAATACATTTTCTATGTTACTATATTGACTGTGCAGGCAGTCATAGTGGTTTGCGCCGAAATCATGAAGGTCGAGGAAAAGAAATATGAGTATAATTTTTGATGAACAGAACAGAACATTTACATTACACACAAAGAACACTTCATATCAGATGCAGATTGACCCTTACGGATTTCTCATTCATTTATATTATGGAAGAAGAACGGAAGGGTGCATGGATTATCTTTTGACTTACGCGGACAGAGGTTTTTCCGGAAATCCTTATGATGCGGGTGTGGACCGTACGTATTCCATGGACGCCCTGCCGCAGGAGTTCCCGCATACGGGGGTAGGTGATTACCGGAATGTGGCCTGCACGGTGGTGAATGCGGATCAGTCCCGCTGCTGCGACGTTCGATACGCGGGACATACGATTAAAAAGGGAAAATATTCTCTCGACCGTCTGCCGGCTGTGTATGCCGGTAAATCGGAAGCGGAGACACTGGAGATTGTATTAAAAGATTCTGTCAGCCAGGTGGAGGTCATACTTCTTTATGGTGTGCTGCCGGAGGAGGATATCATCACCCGGAGCGTGCTTGTGAAGAACGGGGGCAGCGATAAGATTTATCTGGAGAAGGTGCTGAGTGCCTGCCTGGATTTTGTGGGAGGCGATTACGACCTCATTACCTTCAACGGAAGGCATTGCATGGACCGTATGTACCAGAGACAGCCGGTACTTCACGGGACCACGAAGATCGGAAGCCGGAGAGGTACTTCCAGCCACCAGTATAATCCTATGCTGATTCTCGCGGATCATGAGACCACGGAGGATCACGGCAGCTGCTGGAGTATGACCTTCATGTACAGCGGCAGTTTTCAGGCAGAGGTGGAGAGGGACCAGTTTAACCAGACCCGCGCTCTGATCGGTCTGCAGCAGGAAGGATTCCGCTATCCGCTGGAGCCGGGTGATACATTTACCGCACCGGAGGTGATCTTATCCTTCAGCGCTGACGGTCTGAATCGTCTTTCCCAGAATCTCCATGTCTGTATCCGTGATCATGTGTGTCGGGGTAAATATAAAAATGCCATCCGCCCGATTCTTGTGAACAGCTGGGAGGGGGCTTATTTTGATTTTAACGGGGAGACGATCTATCAGCTGGCTGTCCATGCCAAAGATCTGGGCATCGATATGGTGGTCATGGACGACGGCTGGTTCGGAGAGAGGGACGATGATTTCAGCGGCCTCGGCGACTGGTATGTCAATGAGAAGAAGCTGGGTGAGTCTCTGGGCCATCTGATCGAGAGGATCAACGCGCTGGGCGTGAAGTTCGGTATCTGGATTGAGCCGGAGGGCATCAACGAGGACAGCCGTCTGTACAGAGAGCATCCGGACTGGGCCATCTCCATTCCGGGGCGTGATCCGATCCGTGCCAGAAGTCAGCTTGTCCTCGATTTCTCAAGAAAAGAAGTGGTGGACGCCATCTTTGAGATGATATGCAATGTTCTTGACCAGGGCAATATCGAGTATGTCAAATGGGATATGAACCGGAGTCTGGACGCATTCTTCTCCCGCGCGGCAAAGGAACAGGGTGCTTTTTCCTATAATTATGTGCTGGGCCTGTATGATTTCCTTGAGAGACTCATAGAGAGATATCCGAATATCCTCATCGAGGGCTGCAGCGGCGGCGGTGGACGCTTTGACGCCGGTATGCTATACTATACGCCGCAGATCTGGTGCAGCGATAATACGGACGCTCTGGACAGAATAAAGATTCAGTACGGCACTTCTTTCGGGTATCCGATCTCAGCCGTAGGTTCTCATGTATCCGCGGTGCCGAATCATCAGACCGGAAGAAGCACGACTCTGCAGGTGAGAAGCGTTGTCGCCATGGCCGGAACCTTCGGCTATGAGCTTGACCTCGGCGCCCTGCCGGAGGAGGCGAAGGATATCGTGCGGAATCAGATCAGCCAGTACCGCAAATACGCGCAGCTGATCAATTACGGCGTGTATTACCGCCTGACCAACCCGTTTGAGCAGGAGGCCGCCGCCTGGGAGTTTGTCTCTGAGGATGGCAGCGAGGTCCTCTTCAATGTGGTGATGCAGGATATCCACGGAAATATGACGACGGATTACGTGCGGCTTAAGGGCCTGATTCCGGGTCGGATGTACCGGGAAGAGGAGAGCGGCAGGCTGTATCCGGCCGACGCCCTCATGCAGATGGGTCTCCCGATTCCGGTGGAATATAAGCCGTACCGGGCATATCAGATTCATTTGATAGCAGAATAAAGATTGTTGACAGAAAGAGAGTATTATAATGAAACGTACAAATACAAGCAAAAAGAAAAACAGCCGTAAAAAGAAGACAACTGCCGCCGCGGCCCCTGTGACCGCCGCAGTGGAGACTGTGGAAGCGGCCGCAGCCGCAGAGACCCCGGCGGAGGCAGCGGAGCCAAAGACGGCTGCGAAAGCGGAACCGAAGAAGGTCGAAGAGTCGAAGGCAGCTGTGAAAGCGGAAGCGAAGGTTGAGCCGAAGAAGGTCGAGGAACCGAAGGCGGCTGCGAAAGCGGAAGTGAAAGCAGAACCGAAGAAGGTCGAAGAGCCAAAGGTAGCTGTGAAAGCGGAAGCAAAAGCAGAACCGAAGAAGGTCGAAGAGGCGAAGGCGGCTGTGAAAGCGGAAGCAAAGGCGGAACCGAAGAAGGTCGAAGAGCCAAAGGCGGCTGTGAAAGCGGAAGCAAAAGCAGAGCCGAAGAAAGCTGAGGAGCCGAAGGCGACCGCGAAACCGGCGAAAAAAACGACCAGAAAGTCTTCTGTGGTAAAGAAAGCGACCGAGGCGGCGGCTAAGACTGTGGAGACCGCGAAAAAGGCAGCGGCAGATGCCGCCAAGAAGGCAGCCGAGGCAGCCGAAGCCGCAGCGGCAAAGGCAGCGAAGGCGGCTGACGATGAATTTTATTACCGGATGGAGAAACGCAACGATGAGCTGCGCTGGCTGTACATGGAGATGTACGGAAACGATTCCATGTATGCGGAGCTCTGCGATAACCTGCATCGGTTCTATGTGGAGAGAAACAGAGATCTGAAAGCCATGGATATCGAGCGGGAGAATAACCCGAACTGGTATAAGTCCAACGATATGCTGGGCATGATGCTCTACATTGACAACTTTGCCGGCAACATCAAAGGCGTGGAATCCAAACTGGATTATCTGGAGAAGAGCAACGTAAACTACATCCATCTGATGCCGTTTCTGGATACGGTGCCGGGCAAGTCTGACGGTGGTTACGCGGTCAAAGATTTCCGCAAGGTACGGGAAGATTTGGGAACCATGGAAGATTTGGAGCATCTGACGGCAGCCTGCCATAAGAAGAATATGAATGTCTGCATGGACTTTGTCATGAACCATACCTCCGAAGATCACGAGTGGGCAAGACGTGCCCGCGCCGGAGAGGGCGAGTACATGAGCCGGTATTTCTTCTTTGACAACGCACAGATTCCGGATCAGTTCGAGAGTACGGTACCGCAGGTATTCCCGAGAAACGCGCCGGGCAACTTTACCTGGCTGCCGGATATCGGACATTATGTTATGACTACATTTTATCCGTATCAGTGGGATCTGAACTATCTGAACCCGAGAGTCTTCAATGAGATGATGTATAATTTCCTCTTCCTTGCCAACAAAGGTATCGACGTGATCCGTATTGACGCTGTTCCGTATATCTGGAAGGAACTGGGGACCCAGTGCCGTAACCTGCGCCGGGTACATACCATCGTGCGGATGATGCGCATCATCGGCGAGATCGTATGTCCGTCCGTACTTCTGCTGGGCGAGGTTGTCATGGAGCCGGAAAAGGTGGTACCGTACTTTGGTACCGTGGAGAAACCGGAATGTCACATGCTCTACAACGTGACCACCATGGCTACGACCTGGCATACGGTGGCGACGAGAGATGTGAGCCTCTTAAAGAGACAGCTGGATATCGTGGCCGGTCTCCCGAAAGAGTACGTTTTCTTAAATTACCTGCGCTGCCACGATGATATCGGCTGGGGTCTGGATTATGATTTCCTGAAAGCAAGAGGACAGGAAGAGGTGCCGCACAAGAAGTTCTTAAACGATTACTTCCAGGGCTTTACCGAGAACAGCAAGAGCCGCGGCGAGCTCTATGAGTATGATCCTGTGACCCAGGATGCCCGTTTCTGCGCGACCACCGCCTCCATGTGCGGCGTGGAAAAAGCAGGATTTGAGCAGAATGAAGCGGAGATGGCCAAAGCCATCGATCTGGATGTGATGCTTCACGCCTACATGTTCACCCAGTCCGGCATCCCTGTGATCTACAGCGGAGACGAGATTGGTCAGGTCAACGATTACACTTATAAAAATGATCCGAACAAGGCCCATGATTCCCGTTATATCCACCGGGGAGCCATGCGTTGGGATCTGGCAGAGAACATTGAGAATCCGGACAGCGTGGAAGGAAGAATCTTTAACCGCCTGTCCCAGCTGGAACAGCTCCGCAAGACGGAGAAAGTCTTCATGACCAACGCCGACATGTGGACGGTGGAGACCTATGATCCTTCTATCCTCTGCATCGGAAGATATTACGAGGGCGAGAAAATGTTCGGTCTGTTCAATTTCAGCGAGTACGATAAGACCGCCTGGATCAATGAGACGGATGGCATGTATGAAAATATGCTGACCGGCGAAGTCCGCAAGGCTTCCGGCGTCGATATTCCGGGTTACGGATTCTGCTGGCTGAAAAAACTGTAAATATTGCGGCGGCAAGGTGCTGTGCCACATGGTTGGCAATGTTTTGCCGCAGTTTTAAGATAAAAATGCACCGTATCATATAATACTAATTTGGAATATATTGGGCAAACAAAAAAGGAGAAGAAGTTATGAGCAAATATGATGTAACAGCCTTGGGAGAACTGTTGATTGATTTTACGGAAAACGGTACCAGCGCACAGGGCAACCCGGTGCTGGAGGCCAATCCGGGGGGCGCTCCGTGCAACGTACTGTCCATGCTGAACCGTCTGGGACATAAGACAAACTTCATCGGCAAGATCGGAAAGGACATGTTCGGCGACCAGCTGGAAGCAGCGTTAAAAGAAGTCGGCATCGGAACAGACGGACTGATGAAAGACGATGAAGTGCATACCACCCTTGCATTCGTACATACCGCTCCGGACGGAGACCGGGAATTCTCCTTCTACCGCAATCCGGGCGCGGATATGATGCTTTCCGAGGACGAAGTGGATGCCGATCAGATTAAAAACAGCACCATCTTCCACTTCGGCTCCCTGTCCATGACCGACGAAGTGTGCCGTAAGGCCACCAGAAAGGCCATCGCCATCGCCGAGGAGGCAGGCGTTCTCATGTCCTACGATCCGAACCTCCGCGAACCGCTGTGGAAGTCCATGGATCTGGCAAAAGAACAGATCTCCTACGGTCTGGAACACTGCAATATCCTGAAGATCTCCGACAACGAGATTCAGTGGCTCACCGGTAAGGAAGACTACGATGAAGGAATCGCCATGGTACAGGAGAAATACAACATTCCGCTGATTCTCCTCTCCCTCGGCAAGACAGGCAGCCGCGCCTACACCAAAAACTGCCGCGTGGAAGTACCTGCCTTCATCCAGGAGAATACCATCGAGACCACTGGCGCCGGTGACACCTTCGGTGCGTGCATCCTGCACTACGTGCTGGAGCACGGCTGGAAAGAGTACAGCGAGGCAGAGCTTACCGAGATGCTCACCTTCGCCAACGCAGCGGCGTCCATCGTGACCACGAGAAAAGGCGCGCTCCGCGTGATGCCGACAAAAGAAGAAGTACAGGCAATGCTGTAGAGCGCCCGATCTGTAAGAAATAGTCATGTGATATAGCCCGGAGCTGCAGGGAGAGATCCCGGCAGTCCCGGGCCTTTTTCATCTGTTATAATCCCTCGTCCGCGATAATCCCGCCCGCCCGGGCAGACGGCAGCGGAACATGAAGGGATTGCATGCGGATGCAATGGCGGAAAAGATGCAGGACAGACGACAGCCTGATGCCGCGCAGATAGTCCGGGCGGCGACACCATCTCTCGGATATCAGACGGATATCACCGATGCAGAACCAAAACCGCGCCGCGGTTTTCTGCTTTGCCGTACGGTCCCCCGGAAAAAGGCCCGCTTTTTGTGTAAGCCCAAAGTGGCACCTTTTTCCGGTCCCTGTTTCTGCATCTTTTCCAAGATGTATGGATATCCTCTTTCACAGGCCACTGCCCGGATTACATGAGCGGTTTGGAGGTTGTCTGTGTACAGAAGTTTTAGAAGTTTTGCCGATTCCCAGACAGCGTATTGCGCGTCATGTCCTTCGGACGCCGGCCTATGAAGGAGGGACATAACAAAGACCGGGGAAAAGGCAGAATATGTTTTTGGAAAAGTAGTTGTAGGAAAAGGTATAAATGAAGCGCTTTTGCGAGGAGAAAATTTCTTTATTATTTCTATCACTGCGTGCTGTAGATACAGATTAGATCGCAGTTTTCTCAGGAGAACCGTACTATCCGGGCGATGAATACAGATCAGATTACAGTTCTTCCAAGAGAACCGTACTATCCAGATGGAACTACAGCGGGAATCATAAAATTACAAAAACAACCGTAATATATAAATTAATTTTCCGAAATATACCTCTGTAACTTGCGTTTTGACAAAATAGGACAGATGTTATATTTCTTATTACCGCGACAAATCCCAATTCCACTTAGCAACAGAATCTTCTGGAACTCCCCAGGTGGTTATGCTAATATAAGTCTGATACAATACACTGGTGACGGATATTGTTCACTCTACATTTACAGGTGGATTTTAGATTGACAATAGGATTTTATATTTACAGGAGGAGTTCAGAAGCATGGAGAAGTGGAGAAGAATCAAGTACCAGCCGAATCAGCCGCTGTATGCGGAGCGTGACCGGGTGACGGCCGGCGCGGAGCATATCGCCCTGTCCCGGCAGGCGGCGGGCGAGGGTATGGTACTGCTGAAAAATGAGAACCATGTCCTGCCGCTGGAAAGAGGAGCCAGGGTGGCGCTTTTTGGCAAGGGAAGTATCGATTATGTGAAAGGCGGCGGCGGCAGCGGCGATGTGACCGTCGACTATGTGAAGAATCTCTGGGATGGCATGAAGGAGAAGGAAGCCGAGGGAAAGGTGACCCTGCTGCCGGAGCTCTATACATTTTATAAGAAAAATGTGGAGAAACAGTACGAAGAAGGCGCTGTGCCGGGGATGACGGTGGAGCCGGAGCTGCCGGAGGAGCTTTTGAGAACGGCGAGAAATTTTGCGGATACGGCGGTTATTTCTATCTGCCGTTTTTCCGGCGAGGGCTGGGACAGACAGATCACATCTGATGACGGCGGTTCGTTTCTCCCGGAACCGGAAAAACATTTTGTGGAACTGCAGAACCGCATCTTTGAAAAAGGAGACTTTAACCTGACGGAGGCGGAAAACGCACTGATCGAAAAAGTGAAGAACGCCTTTGATAAAGTTATCGTGGTCCTCAACGTGGGAGGCATGGTGGACAGTACCTGGTTTAAGAACGAGGAGCGGATTGAGGGCGTTCTCCTGGCATGGCAGGCAGGCATGGAGGGAGGAGCCGCCGAGGCAGATATCCTCTGCGGCGATGTGAACCCGTCCGGCAAGCTCACCGATACCTTTGCCGCGTCTCTGGAAGACTACCCGTCCACAGAACATTTCCATGACTCACCGGACTATGTGGATTACACGGAAGATATCTATGTGGGGTATCGCTATTTTGAGACGATGGACGGCGCAAGGAAGAAAGTAAACTATCCGTTCGGATTTGGACTGTCTTACACGGAGTTTGTGCTGGAGGACAGCAAAGTTTTTTATACCAGCACCGGCGCGAAACTGTCTGTCCATGTGACCAATGTGGGAGAGTGTGCCGGAAAAGAAGTGGTACAGGTGTACTACAGCGCCCCGCAGGGCAGGCTGGGCAAACCGGCCAGGGAACTGGCAGATTACAAAAAGACGCGGCTCTTGCAGCCGGGAGAATCCCAGTGGCTGCATTTCTTCATTCCATATGCGTTCATGGCTTCTTATGATGATCTGGGGAAAATCAGCAGATCAGCCTGGGTTATGGAGGCGGGAGAGTACATTTTCTATGTGGGAACGTCGGTGGAAAATGTGCATAAACTGGAAGAAACCTACTGTCTGGACAAAGATATCGTGACAGAGCAGCTCACCAGCCAGTGCGCGCCGTCCGCGCTGCCAAAACGTCTGCTCGCGGACGGAAGCTATGAGGAACTTCCGGTGGACGCTGCGGCGATGGAAGATTCCGCGGCGAAGAGACGGGAGCGAGAAATCAGGGAACAGGCAGCATCGGGACTGGAGCCGCAGGATTATGACGCGCTGGAAGGAGCCCTGCCGTATCCATACGCAACGGAAGATTATGCTGGCAGAGGAGAGAAGAGAGACAGAATGTCCCTGCAGGATGTGACCGGAGGAGAGATTACTCTGGAGGCATTTATCAGCCAGCTTACTGTGGAAGAACTGGCGGCGCTCCTCGGCGGACAGCCGAACATGGGAGTGTCCGATACCTACGGTCTGGGCAACCTTTCCCAGTGCGATATTCCAAACGTACTGACAGCCGACGGACCGGCGGGTCTGCGTATCCGCCCGGAAAGAGGCGTGACCACCACGGCATGGCCGTGCGCCACCCTGCTTGCCTGTACCTGGAATACGGAGCTGGTGGAAGCAGTGGGACGCGCCGGAGCGGAAGAAGTGAAAGAAAATAACCTCGGCGTCTGGCTGACGCCGGCGATCAACATCCACAGAAGCCCGCTGTGCGGACGGAACTTCGAATATTGTTCCGAGGACCCGGTCGTATCAGGCAAAATCGGAGCTGCGCTCGTCAGAGGAATCCAGTCCATGCACATCGGAGCGGAACTCAAACACTTCGCCTGCAACAACAAAGAGACGAACCGGAAAGAAAGTGATTCCCGACTGTCCGAGAGAGCCCTGAGAGAGATCTATCTGAAAGGCTTTGAGATTGTAGTAAAAGAAGCGAAACCATACCTTGTCATGTCTTCCTACAATCTGATCAACGGAGTGCGCGCGTCTGAAAACAAAGAACTGCTGACCAATATCCTCCGGGACGAGTGGGGATTTGAAGGGCTGGTGACCACAGACTGGTACACCCACGGCGAACACTACAAAGAAGTCAGGGCCGGCAACGACATCAAGATGGGCCGGGGATATGCCGACAGGCTGATGCAGGCGTACAGGGAGGGAGCGCTCTCCATAGAAGAGATGCGCCTGTCCGTGCGTCGTCTGCTGGAGATCATCCTGAAGATTGACTGACAGTGTCTGTCTGAGACGACGCAGAAGATTGGCTGACAGTGCCTGTCTGAGATGACTCGGAAGATCGACTGACAAGAGCCGGGGATTCCCGGAATCATAATGTATACAAAAAGGGGGCGCGCCTTTGTCTGCGGCATGGGACAAAGGCGCGCCCCCGAAGCATGTGCTCTCAGTTCGTCTACTGCCGATTCGTATACCGCAGCGACTGGAAAGACTTCGTGATCTTTTTCACCTTTTTCTTCCCTTTGGACAGGGAGATGGCTTTGCCGTTGTAACGATATCCCTGTTTTTTCAGCCTTCCATTATAATATCTGATCTTATATTTCTTCTTTATCTTTTTCCCCTTATACTGCCATACTGTGTAAGAATATCCGCCGGTATCCCCCTGCACAAAGCAGACCTGATGCTTCTTTGTGGAGTAATACATAATCG
>DXEQ01000157.1 GCA_019114885.1 Candidatus Anaerobutyricum stercoripullorum | reverse complement strand
GGATACGACCATTGCGGATATCGCAGTGGCAGTCAACGCCGGGCAGATCAAAACCGGCGCTCCGTGCCGTGCGGAACGGACGTCCAAATATAATCAGCTTCTTCGCATCGAGGAGGAGATGGGAAGTACCGCGTCTTTTAAAGAAAAATAAATGGGACCAAGTGAGTAAGCATCTGCGTACTGGCGCGGCAGCCGGGCTGCCGCGCCAGTACTTTTTGCCCTTATGCAGAATAACTGACAAAATATCAGTGTAATGGGAGATTACGGCGGAATTTTTATTTTTCTTGACATTTCTACAGATGTAGAATATAATTTCTACAAACGTAGAAAATAAAAGAAGCCGAGAGGAGGAGATGCGATGAAAAAAATGAAACGACTGCCGGAGAGTGAGTTCGCTATCATGAAGCTGGTCTGGGGTACAGAGCCTCCGGTATCACGCCACGATATAGAGAGTGCGATGGAGGGAAGCCGGCATCTGGCTTCCACCACAATCCTCACTCTGTTGACAAGACTTTGCGACAAAGGATTTCTTGCTGTGGAGAAGAGAGGCAGAGTGAACTATTATTCTCCGCTGATCACCGAGCGGGAGTATCTGGCGTCAGCGAGCCGGACGATTCTTGATAAGCTCTACGGTGGTTCTCTTGCCAGTTTTGCAATGGCGCTCTGTGACAGCGGGATAAAAAAAGAGGAGATTGAGGAACTGAAAGACATGCTGGAGCGAGGTGATCTGTAATGATGATGAGGATAGTGTGGGCGATTTTTCTGACCATGGTTGTCAGTGCGGCTTTTGGCGTGGTCTGGAGGAAAGAGCAGAAAGTGTCGGAGGGGAAAGCGGACGAGAAAAACAGTCAGATATGGGTGTCGCCTCTGGTGCTGCCGTTTTTGCTGGTGCTGGTGCTGATACTATGTATTTTTCAGGTTGGCTGGCGGGAGGGAATGCATTTGTTTTTCTGTCAGGCTGCTGACGTGTTCCTTTTTCTGAGCGTCTATTTCATCATCCTGCTTATCCTGCTTCCTTTGCTGCGGAGGCGAATCAGTGCCAGAGCCTGTGCGACCTTGTGGCTTGTTCCTGCGTTTTTGTTTTACCAGGCGTATGGACTCTACAACAATATAATTATCCCGTACCGCACCATTTATGTTCCGCTCCGGGTACTTCAGGCAGGAATTGTTATTTGGGCAGCGGGTTTTGTGGTCGTAATGATATATCAGATCATATCTCATCAGTTGCTCCGGCGGCATCTTTTGAAAAACAGCAGAGAGGTAGAAGACGCAGTGGTGCTGGAAGTATGGGAAGAAGAAAAACAGAAACTCTGTTATGAAGATCCGGTGCGGCTTCTTTATTGCAGCGCTATCTCCACGCCGCTGTCCATGGGGATATGGGGCAGTTTGACGCTGCTGCCGGAGCGGATGTACACAAAAAAAGAATTATCGTTTATTTTCCGTCATGAGCTCCATCATATGAAGCGCCGGGATGTGCAGACGAAGATTTTTTTAGGTTTTTGTAAAGCTCTTTGCTGGTGTAATCCTCTCATATGGATTGCTGTGAAAAAGGCCAGCGACGATCTGGAACTTTCCTGCGATGAAATTGTTCTGGCGGGCAGCGGGGAGAAAGACAGGGGCGAATATGCGGAGCTTTTGCTGCAGACGGCGGGGCGTTCCGGAGGTTATACCACATGCCTGTCAGCCGCCGCCAGTACTCTCCGGTATCGGATGAGATCAGTGCTTCATCCACGGAAAAAATTTGCGGGCGTTGCGGTATTGGCAGTGATCATGTTCGCAAGCTGTCTCTGCTATGGAAGTCTGGTGCTGACCAGCGGGAGGCAACCAGCAGGAAAGGTTCTGCAGGAATATGGCGTGACGGCGGAAGATATTTCCCATGTTTCCGGCAGATTCACAGAATCCGGGGACGATGACGGCAGATGCGGTGAGGAACTGTTTGCGTACCTGTCTTCCATAAATGTAGAGCGGATCTACAGCGCCAGAGATTTTTACGATGTTGGAAGAAATGGGATTTCTTTATATTCCGATAAAAAAGAAATTGATATCAAGATGGATGATTCTCTGCTGCTTATAAACGATTTTGAGAAAAACCGGGAGGAAGCCTATCAGATCCGGTCGGGCGTTGACTGGCAATATATAGGGCGGCTCATGGAAGATCATTCATGATTTTCTGCCGATGAAACAATTAATTTTCTATAGTTTTGCAATTAACCTCTTTACTTCTTTCAAAATGTATTCTAATATAAGTACATATATTGTCTGAAAACAGGAGGAAGAAAATGAAACGATATATTGTAATGATACTGGCTGCATTGATGGCAGTTTCCATAATAGGATGCGGACAGTCCGGAGATCTGTTTCCGGAAAGTACTGCCGGTGATACCGCGCAGACGGAGCCGGTGGATGAGGCGGGCATGAAGGTGGGATATCTTCTGCCATCGGGAACGGATACCACAGATACGGATTCCCGCATTGAAGGAATCCGGCAGATGCAGTATGAGACAGGACTCAAGGACAGTCAGGTGTTTATCCGGACGGATGTGTCACGGGACGACTGCGCATCCCGGATTGAAGAACTGGTGCAGGAGGGCTGTAATATTATTTTTGCCTGCGATGACCGGTATGAGAATACGGTGCTTGACGCGGCGCAGCAGTATCCGGATGTACAGTTCTGCCAGGAGGGCGGAACCAAGGCGAAGAAGAGCGGCCTGAATAATATGCATACCTATTATGTCCGTCTGTATGAGGCATATTATGCTGCCGGCGTGATTTCCGGCATGAAGCTGAACGAGTTTTTAAACAGCGGCAGGATCACAAGTTCCGAATGTATCATCGGTTTTGTGGCCAATGAGGATTCTCCGGAGGTTACAAGCTGTATTAACGCTTTTTACATGGGCGTCGGAGAGGTCTGCTCTCAGGCATCCATGATGGTTCGGTATACGGATGGAGGCGGTGACTATGACGCGGATGCGGAGGCTGCACGTCAGCTTCTGGAAGCAGGAGCATCTGTTATGTCACAGTTCACGTCGACAACGGGCGTTGCGACTATCTGCGCGGAGAATGATATTCCAATCGTGGGCAACGCGGTTAATATTATTGATGTAGCTCCGAGCGAAGCGCTTACATCCGCTGTGGCAGACTGGAGCGTTTATTATACGTATGCGGTCAACAGTGTGCTGGAAGGAAAAGCCATTGACGTTGACTGGTGCGGCGGGTATGATCACGGTTCCGTGATCTTATCTCAGCTCAATGATACTCACATACCGGACGGCGGTACAGACAGGCTGATCGAAGTGGAGAAGTCTTTACGGGACGGCGATGCCAAAGTATTTGATATAGAGAAGTTTACAGTGAACGGAGAATCTCTGGCAACTCTGGCAGAGGAAGAGGAAGATTATCAGAAATATGCGAAAAGTATCCGAAATGGCGAGTATCAGGAATCTTCAAAACGTTCAGCGCCATCCATGGACTTTTTCGTAGACGGTGTGGAAGAG
>DXEQ01000156.1 GCA_019114885.1 Candidatus Anaerobutyricum stercoripullorum | reverse complement strand
GATAAATTTATGGACTACGGACGGGAAGTCGCGGACGCGCTGAAAGCAAAACATATCCGGGTGGAACTGGATGAGCGCAACGAGAAGCTGGGCTATAAGATCAGAGAGGCGAGAAAAGACCGGATTCCGTATATGCTCATTGTCGGCGCGAAGGAAGAAGAGCAGAAGATGGTATCTGTCCGTAAGAGAGATGCCGAGGAGAAGAAACAGGATCTGGGCATGATGAGCCTGGAAGAGTTCTGTGCGGCGCTGGAAAAAGAAGGACTTTCCCACCCGGCGGCCCGCCCGGCAGAAAAATAAATGGGTGCCCGCCGGAGCCGCGCGGTGGCCCTTGCCGGTGCTATGCAGCAAGCGCAGTGGGGGCACAACACACCTGCCGGAGCCGCGTGTCGGAGCTATGAAGAATATCTCGCAGAGCTGTACAGCAACAAGAAGAAAACGGGAGGACACAAAATGAAAATCATGATCTGTGACGATGAAAAATACATTCGCGATGATTTGAAGAAACGTCTGGAAGAGTATTACAACAGCATGGATGTTTTGGTTCTTCCGGTTTCCTCCGGCGAGGAACTGCTGAAGATAGTAGAGCGGGAGCGGGGAGATGTGTTCTGCATCTTTCTCGATATTGAGATGGAGGGAATGGACGGGCTGGAGACGGCCCGCCGCCTGCGGGCGGAATATCCGGCGCTTCCGATTCTGCTGCTTACCAGCCACACGGAGCTGGCGCTTGAGGGGTATGAGGTACAAGCGTTTCGTTTCCTGGCGAAGCCTCTCCGGCAGGAGAAGCTTGTGGAGGCGCTCCGGGCGGTGGAGAAGAGTGTCCGGACGGCGGAAACGCATAAGCTGCGGGTCGCGGCGGGTGACAGAGAGATCTATGTGGATTGCCGGGACATTTCCTATGTGAAAAGTGAAAATGTATACCTGAACATTGTGACGACAGGAGGGGAATCTTCCGGGACAGAGCACGGGCGGCTTCTCATGCGCGGCAAATTAAAAGAACTGCTGACCAGGCTGCCGGAATACATTTTTTGTCAGATCCATCGCAGCTATATCGTAAATCTTTCGCATGTCGTTTCCTTTGACGGAAGAAATGTACAGATGGACACGGGAGAGCGTCTGCCGGTGAGCGGCGGACGGCGGGAAATGTTTCGGGAGAGGATGACCCGGTATTTGAGGGAGCGGTGAGATGACGCCAACAGATATTTATGAAGTATGCAGCGAGGGTATGATGCTGCTTCTGATGATCTTAGTATATCGTTATATTTATATGGAACCGGGGTTTGCCAGCAGAAGAAATAACGGTCTGTTTACCGGGGGATTTTTGCTGGCGGCGTTTGGCGTGAAACTGTTTTTTCACAGGACGGAATCGGCAGAGATGCTCATTCCCCTTGTGTTTTTCTGCCTGTATGTGCTGCTCACCCGCAGGAAGCGGCGTATCCGGGGCATGTTTCTCATTCTGCCCATCTCCGGCTATCTGTTTATGCTGGTGGCGGCCAGCACTTCGCTATACTGTCTCATCACCGGGGACGATAACAGCGAGGGTCTGTTTACCTATGCCATGGATGCAGTCTGTTGCCTGGCGCTGCTGGTATTCTGGCTGCGGGGCGGACGTTTTCGCAGGAGAGCGGACAGCGAACAAGAATACCGGCGTCTTGGCCGGGGAGAGCGCTGGCTTCTGAATCTGGGCGGCCTGTTTCTCTTTGCCATGGCGGTGATCCTAATCGCGGTGGCGGAAAATATGGGAGGATACTCCCTTGACGGCGGCTGGCGCGTCGTGTTTTTGCTGACCGGAAGTATCAGCATCGCTCTTCTGGCGGCGGCGGTCATCGCCTTCGTGATGCAGGGCAGCCGAAAAGAATATTATCAGCGGGAGGCGGAGCTTCGGGAGAGGTATCTGCGGGCGGAGCTGGAACATTTTAAGGCATACCGGCAGGCACAGCAGGAAGTAAGAAGGGTTCGCCACGATATGAAGAATCATTATGTGGTGCTCTCCGCGCTGGAAGAAGAGGGAAAATACACGGAGCTTCGGAAATATCTGGCGCAGCTTGGTGAGGAACTATCCCGCAGCAACGTAGGAATCCAATGTGGCAACGATATCGCCGACGCGATTTTAAATGAGAAAAACCGGAGAGCAAAAGAGCAGGGAGCAGTCGTGGAGGTGGAAGGAAGGCTGCCGCAGGACTGCGGCATAGAGATGCTGGACATCTGCACGATTTTTTCCAATGCGCTGGATAACGCGCTGGAATATTTGGAGGGAGCGCGTCTGGAGGAAAAATGGATTCGGATAAAGATAAGCGGGCAGGGGAATATGTGGCTGTTCCGGTTTGAGAATCCGGTGAAGGAAGATGCACGGATACTGCCGTCCGGGGCAACGGGGAAAGGTTGCGGAACCACAGGAGAAGATGATGCGGGTTGGCACGGTTTTGGCACCATGAATATGGAAAGAACCGCGGAAAAATATATGGGACACATCAAAAGAGAGATAAAAGATGGCGTCTTTATTCTGGAAGCGGTGCTGTTTACAACAAAATAAGGGCCGTTCACAACATTTTTTACCTGTGAGGAGAGAAGCTGGCATATACTGCAGACATCAGTAAACATTTTGTATAAGAAGAGAGATTGGAGGCAGTATATGAATAATGAAAGAAATTCGGGAGAAAACCGGAAGCCGATGTCGGAGAAACGGCGGGTGAAAAAGCAGATCAACCATGTGATGCGGGGCATTTTCCTGTATAACGTCATCATTTTGTTTGTGGTTGTGGCGGATATGATCATAAAAACAGTGGGCGTCATATTGGAATATCCGGGCGGCCCCGGGCAGGACGCGGCCATCGACGCGTTGCTGGCAAAGCTCCTTAACAGCGGCAGTTCCAGTATTGTGGCGGTGCTCATCGGAACCGCATTTCTTCTGCTGTATTTCCGAAAGGACAGATTGTTGGAACCCATGCTTGCCCCGGGAAAAAGGCCGTCGGCAGGGCGGTTTATGCAGTTTGTCTGTCTTTTGATGCTGGCGCAGATTGTATTTTCCGCGGTGGCAGCGGGAGCCGAGGCGGCTGCCAATCAGTTTGGTTACAGCTTTATGAGTTCCATTGAGGCGGCCACAGAGACGGGCAATACATTTTCCATGCTTTTATATGCCGGTATCTTCGGGCCGGTCGTCGAGGAGATCATCTACAGAGGTTTTCTCATGAAAAGTCTTTGCCGATATGGAAAAACATTTGCCATTTTCGTATCAGCGGCAGTGTTTGGTCTGATGCACGGGAATCTGCCCCAGAGTATCTTTGCGTTTATGGTGGGCGTGGTGTTCGGTTATGCAGCCATGGAGTATTCCATTTATTCTTCCATCCTTCTGCATGTGCTGAACAACCTGTTGTTTGGAAATGTGCTGATCAGACTGGTCGAAGGATTGCCTGTGGCCGGTCAGAATCTCCTGTATATTGTTGTCGTCGGCGGTCTGGCTGTGGCGGGATGCGTGGTGGCAGTACGCCACAGAAAAGAGATCGCGGCATATTTCCGGCGCAACAACACCCCGAAGAAATACTATGCTTACGCCTTTACAGCGGTGTGGATGCTCTTGTTTATCGCTATGGAAGTGCTGACCATGATGGGCGGTGTGGAGAGAAAACTTTAGTTGCCATCTGCCATAAATATTTATATAATGGGAAGCGGGTTTTGCGCCCGCTTCTTTTTGCACGGGAAATGTTTTCTGAATCCCGGTCTACATGGGGCATAGAGAAGGATTTCGCAAAAAAGATGAAAACAATAAAAGAGGAGAATATCTATGATCAATAAAAATGTAAAACTGGTTGCCGTGGATATGGACGGTACACTGTTGGACAGCGAGAAGAATGCGCCGGCAGATTTTGAAGAGTGGGTTCTTTCCCATCCGGAGATTCAGACGGTGCTTGCCAGCGGCAGGCAGTACGCGACGCTTAAGGATATGTTCCCGGCGCTGGCGGGGCAGCTTACTTATGTGGCTGATAACGGGAGTTTTGTGTTTAGGCAGGGGGAGATGATCTACAGCAACGCCATGTCGGATGAGGACATCCGCTGGTGTATTGAGTATTTTGGAGCGATGCCGGGACTGCACCTGATCCTCTGCGGGGCCAGATCGGCTTACATGAAGCATGCTTCTGAGCTGGTGGAAGCCAACGGACATATGTATTATTACAGTCTGGAATTTGTGGAGAATCTGGAGGACTGCATCGGAAAAGATATTATTGCAAAAATCGCCATCTTTATAGAAGAGCACAGGGCGGAGGAGGTCTATAACAGCCTTTCGGGGATTCCGGAGACCATCGCGCCGGTACTTTCCGGCGACAGCTGGATCGATGTGGCCAACCAGTCTGTGAGCAAAGGTTCTGCTATGAAGGCGATTCAGGAGAATCTTGGCATTGACAGAAAAGATGCCATGGCCTTTGGGGATTATCTCAATGATTATGAGCTGCTCTTAAGCTGTGAGGAAAGTTATGCCATGGAGAACGGGCATCCGAAGTTAAAAGCCATTGCAAAACATATCGCCGCCTCCAACGATGAAGACGGCGTCATGAAAATTCTGCGGCAGATTCCTTGACAGGACATTATTCTGCTATCTCAACATGAATATTGTTCCGGGTCAGGATATCAACGACTTCCTGAGAGACGCCGGAATCCGTACAGAGAGTATCTATTTCCGCAAAGGTGGACTGAACGACGACGCCTTTCTGAGAGAACTTGCTGGAGTCGGCGAGGATGATGGTGCGGTTGGCGGAATTCTCCATATATTTCATGGTCTCCACCCGCATCAGATCGTCGCAGGTAAAACCGGCCTCGGGAATGAAGCCGTCGGTGCCCACAAAGAACTTATCCACAAAGAACTCCTTGGCACATTTGCGGACAAGAGGGCCTACCATACCCTGGTATTCTTTCTGGTATTCGCCGCCCAGCAGGATGACCTTGCGGATCGGAAGCTCCCGGATGCGGATGGCGATGTAGGCCGAGTTGGTGATGATGGTCACGTCCTTTTTCAGCTTGGCCAGCTGTTCGGCCAGCAGGGCGCAGGTAGAACCAGATTCCAGCATGACAGTCTCTCCGTTTGAAACCATTTCCGCCGCCTTGGTAGCGACTTTCAGCTTGGTGTCGTAGTTGATTGTCAGGCGGGTATTAATGTCGTTCGCATTTTTGATCAGGGCATAGCCGTGCTCACGGGTCAGCAGTCCCTCGTCTTCCAGATGGTCCAGATCCTTGCGGATGGTGACCTGGGAGACGTCCAGCAGTTCGGCCAGGCGGCTGACTTCAATCTTTTGATAAATATTTACCAGTTTTATGAGTTTGGACTGTCGTTCTGTCATTTGAAACACCTCTTTCTTTCTAACAGAAGTATATCATATCGAATGGAAAAGGGAAAGAGATAATTCTTGCAGGAGAAAGAAGAATTCGTTATAATGATAGAAACGATTTTTTTGCGGTCCCGAAGGCAGAATCCGGGCCGGAGGACCGCGCGGATCAGATACATTTACTGAAATAATAGAAAGTGGGATGATACAGATGAGTCAGGCTAAGGTGGACAAACAGAAAGAATACAAGAAGAACCGGAAGAAGATCATTGCGAAGGAGAAAAGGAGAAGCCGGGTGGTCAGATGGATCGGATATCTCTGTCTGGTGTGTATCATCGGCGGAGTGGGATTCTCTTTTTATCAGAAAATGAATCCGGCGCCGGAGGAGAATGCCAGCGCATTTTATAATCTGATCGCGACAGACAATTACGGTATCCTTCACCCGACATTGTCAGAGTAACAGCTGCCGGATTATCCGACAGGAGTACATTTAAGATGAGGCGTCCGTTCTGGATCAGCGGTGGACAGAGTGTCTGCACCGGGAAACAGAGCGGATTCTTTTTCACTTGAGAAAAATAACAGGAGGTGGATGCAGTGGCGTTTACACATCTGCATGTGCATACGGAGTACAGTCTGCTGGACGGTTCCAGTAAGATATCTGAGCTTCTGCCCCGGGCGAAGGAGCTGGGCATGGACAGTCTGGCCATCACGGACCACGGGGTCATGTACGGCGTCATTGATTTTTATAAAAAAGCCAAAGAAGTGGGGATCAAGCCGATTCTGGGCTGTGAGATCTACGTGGCTCCCGGCTCCCGGTTTGACAGAGAGCAGAGCCGGGGCGAGGACCGGTATTATCATCTGGTGCTTCTGGCGGAGAATGATCAGGGGTACAAGAATCTGATGAAGATCGTCACCCGGGGATTTACGGAAGGGTATTATTACCGGCCGCGGGTGGATTATGAGGTTCTGGAACAGTATCATGAGGGCATCATCGCTCTGAGCGCCTGTCTGGCGGGAGAGATTCCCAACAAGATACTGAAAGAGGATTATGAGGGCGCCCGCGCGGCCGCCAGAAGGATGAATGAGCTCTTCGGACAAGGTAATTTCTTCCTGGAGCTGCAGGATCACGGCCTCAGAGATCAGACGCAGGTGAATTCAGTCATCATGCGGATGTCGAAAGAGCTGGATATTCCTCTGGTGGTCACAAATGATGTGCATTATATTAAGGAAGAAGATGCGGTGCCCCATGACATTCTGCTCTGTATCCAGACCGGCAAGCTGGTCACGGATGAGGACCGGATGCGCTACGAGGGGGGACAGTTTTTCTTAAAATCAGAAGAAGAAATGCAGCGGGTCTTCCCTTACGCGAAGGAGGCCATGGAGAACACCCACAAGATCGCGGAGCGGTGTAACGTGAATATCGTGTTCGGCCAGCAGAAGGTGCCGAAGTTTGACGTGCCAGAAGGACATGATGCTTATTCTTATCTGCAGGAACTCTGCGAGACCGGTCTTAAAAAGAGGTATGGCAATCCGCCGCCGCAGGAATTAAAGGAGAGGCTGGACTACGAGCTTACTACGATCCGGAACATGGGATACGTGGATTACTTCCTTATCGTATGGGATTTTATCCGCTTTGCCAAAAGTCAGGGAATCGCCGTGGGACCGGGCAGAGGTTCCGCTGCGGGAAGTATCGTGGCGTACTGCCTGGAGATCACGGACATCGATCCGATCCGCTATCAGCTGATCTTTGAACGTTTCCTGAATCCGGAGAGGGTGTCCATGCCGGATATTGATATTGATTTCTGTTATGAGAGACGGCAGGAAGTCATTGATTACGTTTACGAAAAGTACGGCAAGGACAAGGTGGTTCAGATCATCACCTTCGGTACCATGGCCGCCCGGATGGCCGTGCGGGATGTGGGCCGTGTCATGGCAATCCCGTATGCGCAGGTGGACAAGGTGGCAAAGATGATTCCCATGGAACTGGGAATCACCATCGAGAAGGCGCTTGCGCACAATCCGGAACTGCGGCAGGCGTACGAAGCCGATGAGGTGACGAAGAATCTGATCGACATGTCCATGCGTCTGGAGGGACTGCCGCGGCATACGTCCATCCATGCCGCCGGCGTGGTGATCGGCTCGGAGCCGCTGGATGAGTTCGTGCCGCTCTCCCGGGGCGCGGATAATGTGATCACCACCCAGTTTACCATGACCACCATCGAGGAGTTGGGATTGCTTAAGATGGACTTCCTGGGGCTTCGGACCCTGACGGTCATTCAGGACGCGGTGCGGATGGTGGAGAAAAAAACAGGACAGCCGCTGGATATCAATGCCATCGATTATGACGACGCGGCCGTCTATGAGATGATCGGACAGGCGAAGACCGACGGCGTCTTCCAGCTGGAGAGTGCCGGTATGAAGTCGTTCATGCGGGAGCTGAAACCGACCAATCTGGAAGATATCATCGCCGGTATCTCCCTGTACCGTCCGGGCCCGATGGACTTTATCCCGAAGTATATCAAAGGAAAGAACAATCAGGACTCCGTGCGTTACACCTGCCCGGAACTTGTTGAAATTCTGGCGCCGACCTACGGGTGTATCGTGTATCAGGAGCAGGTCATGCAGATTGTCATGAAGCTGGCCGGTTACACACTGGGACGAAGCGACCTGGTGCGCCGGGCCATGTCCAAGAAAAAGGCGGATGTGATGGCGAAAGAAAGAGCCAACTTCGTCTACGGCAACGAAGAAGAGGGCGTGGAAGGCTGCATCAAACGGGGAATCCCGGAGAAAGTGGCCAATCAGGTCTTCGATGAGATGATCGATTTTGCCAAGTATGCGTTCAACAAGTCCCATGCCGCCGCCTACGCGGTGGTGGCCTACCAGACTGCCTGGCTGCGCTGCCATTATCCGAAAGAATTCATGGCGGCCCTCCTGACTTCGGTGATCACCAATCCGAAGAAGATCACGGAATATATCAATACCTGCCGCGGCATGGGAATTCAGATTCTGCAGCCGGACATCAACGAGGGAGAGAGTGGATTCTCCGTGTCAGGAGAGGCCATCCGCTACGGTCTCTGCGCCATCAAGAGTCTCGGCAAAAATGTCATTGACGCCATGATCGAGGAGAGAGAGGCCCACGGACGATACAAAAATCTCAAAGACTTTATGGAACGTCTCACCTCCAAAGAGATCAACAAGAGAACGATTGAGAACCTGATCAAGGCCGGCGCTCTGGACAGCCTGGGTGCTACGAGAAGGCAGATGATGATGGTGTATGCCTGTGTGCTCGATGAGGTCAACAGAGAGAAAAAGGAAAATATCAGCGGCCAGATGTCCCTGTTTGATTTCTTTTCTGAGGAAGAAAAAAAGGAATACGAAATCCAGTACCCGGATGTGGGAGAGTTCGAACAGTCCCAGAAGCTGGCCTTTGAAAAAGAAGTGCTGGGAATTTACGTGAGCGGACATCCGCTGCAGGACTATATGTCGTCTATGGAAAAGCAGATTACTGCCAGATCGACGGACTTTGAGCCGGACGAAGAAACGGGACTTGCGGTAGTCAAAGACGGGCGTCATTATATTGTGGGTGGTTTGATTTCAAATGTAACGGTAAAGCTTACTAAAACGAATCAGAACATGGCTTTCGTCACGCTGGAAGACCTGTATGGTACAGTGGAGGTCATCTTATTTCCGAGAGACTATCAGAAATACCGGGATCTGCTCGTCATGGACACCGGCGTGTATGTGCGGGGCCGGGCGTCAGTTTCGGAAGAGACCGGCAAGCTGGTGGCGGAGCTGGTGCTCTCCATGGACCAGCTCCCGAAAGAGGTCTGGATTCAGGTGCCGGACGTCGGTTGTTTCCAGGAAAAACAGGAGAGTCTGTATCAGGTCATCCGGCAGTTTCCGGGAGACTTGCCGCTCGTGATCTACTCCCGAAAAGAGAAAGCAATCAAGCGGCTGCCGGCCTATGAAAATATATCGGACGCTCCGTCAGCCCTGGAAGAGCTCGCCTCGCTGTTCGGAGAAAAAAATATCAAGCTTGTTGAGAAGAGTATTGAAAAATTCCAGAAAAAGAGATAATATGACAAGTGAAGAGCCGGACAGGATGGCGATCTGACCGCGACTCTTCAGGTGGTTTCACGACAGTTTGACAACTGGGAATCAGATTCCCGCGCGGGATGGCGCAGGGATGAAACGAGGTTACTAACCGTCGAGGCAATTTAGGGAATATACAAAATTGGAGGTAGTCTATGAGTAAAACAAGTGCAGTTGATACAATTGCTATTTTAACGAGCGGCGGCGACGCATCCGGAATGAATGCGGCTGTCCGTGCTGTGGCAAGAACCGCATGGGCAAGAGGCGTAAAAGTAAAAGGTATTATGCGTGGCTACAGCGGTCTGCTCAATCGCGAGATTTTTGATATGGACAGAAGGTTCACAGGAGATATCATTTCACGAGGCGGTACTGTACTTTTTACGGCAAGATGTGAAGAATTCAAGCAGGAAGAGTATCAGAAAAAGGCAGCGGAGATCCTTCGTGAGGAAGGCATTGACGGTCTGGTAGTTATCGGTGGAGACGGTTCCTTCCGCGGCGCGCAGAAGCTGGCGGCTCAGGGTATCAATACAGTTGCTCTCCCGGGTACCATCGACCTGGACATCGCCTGTACAGAGTACACCATCGGATTTGATACGGCTGTCAACGTGGCAATGGACGCCATTGACAAGATTCGTGATACTTCCACTTCCCATGAGAGATGTTCTATCGTAGAGGTTATGGGAAGAAATGCAGGATATATCGCTCTGTGGTGTGGTATCGCAGCAGGTGCCGAGGACATCATCATTCCGGAGCGTTTTGACGGCAACCGTCCGAAACTGGAGGCGAAGCTCATCGACAGCATTCTGGAGAAGAAGGCTCTCGGAAAGAAGCATCACCTGATCATCAACGCAGAGGGTATCGGACATTCCTACGGTATGGCAAAACGTATCGAGCAGGGAACCGGCGTTGAGACAAGAGCGACGATCCTCGGATACATGCAGCGTGGCGGAAGCCCGACAGCAAAGGATCGTGTGTACGCTTCCTACATGGGCGCCCTGGCAGTGGATCTGCTCTGTGCCGGCGCAACAAACCGTGTGGTTGGTTACAGAAATGGTCAGTATATCGACTACGATATCGAGGATGCTCTGGGCATGTCAAAAGACGTGGACGAGTACGAATTCCAGATCGCACAGGTACTGGGAAGATAGGGGCTGCCCGCTTTTCGGCCTGTCGGCAGGTATAAAAAGACAATCAAAAAGGAGACTGTTCTCTGGTGGATTTCATTTATCGGAAAGACCGGGGAACAGTCTTTTTTTGTCATCTGCCTCTGGATATGTGCCATAACGGGAAATGACGTAGGGGAGTGGAAGTATATATTTTCGCAAAAGGAGACGACGGCAAAAGTGCACATGCCGCTTCGGGCGGCGACGCCCTCCGTCGGACATCAGCGATTCTATGAGTCGGGCAGGAAGGAACCGCAAGCTGTTCCCGGCTTACGCCTCCCGGTCGGGTAAAAAGTTCAGCCTTTTGTGCAAGCACAAGGCCTTCACTTTTTACCTGCCCGCTCCCTGCCCATTTTCCCCGGCCTTTGCTATGTCCATCCTTCACAGGCCGCCTCCCAAAGGACATGTGCACGAAAATGCCGTCTGATGCCTGCGAATTTTATGGAACTTTCAGTATCCAGACGGCAGCCTTATCGCGTATGTGGTCCGGGCGGCGGCCTGTGAAAGAGGATATTCATACACTCCGGAAAAGATGCAGAAACAGGGACCGGAAAAAGGAGCCGCTTTGTGCTTGCACAAAAAGCGGACCTTTTTCAGAGGACCGTACGGCGAAGCCGAAAACCGCAGCGCGGTTTTGGTTCTGCATCAGTGATATCCGTCTGATATCCGAGAGAGGGCGTCGCCGGACGGACCACATACGCGCTCCTGCCGTCGTCTGTACACTCACACCCTCCCTGGGATCACTCCGTCTCCAGGGACTGTGCCAGAATCCCGGCGATGGCGTCCCGGTCGATCGGGAACGGATACGTCGCCAGCTTGGATGCATTTGCCATGATATTGTCCGCGTAGAGGGCAATGTCTGCGGCCGGGACTGCGACGGTTCCCAGCAGGTGACGCAGGAAGGCGCCGAATTCTTCTGTGGAGCGGAAGCCCAGAAGAGAGAGCACGCGGTCCACATCTTCCGGCTGGTTCTTTGCATACTCGTCCATGTACGCGGCCAGGAAAATACCGCAGGCTTTGCCGTGCGGAATGCCGTGGTTGTAAGTGATCTCGTAGCTGAGGGCGTGCGGCAGAGAGGTGGTGGTCTGGGCGATGGCCATGCCGGCCACGGTGGACGCCAGCATCAGCGTCTCATAATCCGCGTCGGTGAGCAGCTCTTTCGGCGCGGTTTCCGGATGATCGGCGATGCGGGTGAGGGCCGGGATGATCTTATGCCACAGGGCGAGACCGTACTCAGAAAACATGTGATTATATACATTTGCCTTGACATGAAGGCGGCTCTCCACACAGTGAGCCAGGGCGTCCACGGCCGTGTGGATGAGAAGACGTCCGCTGGCGGAAGCGAGATACTTTCCGTCCACGAGGGCCAGCTTCGGATAGATGTTGTAGCTGATACTCTTTTTTGTCTTAAAGGCATGGCGGGTCAGCACGGCGTTCGGTGTGACCTCGGAGCCGGTGCCGCAGGTGGTCGGTACCGCGACCACAGGGAGGGCGGACAGCTTCTTCGGCTCATAGAGGCAGCTGGCGTCCTCCTGCGGATTGGCGAGAAGCAGGGCGATGGCTTTGGCTGCGTCCAGCGGGGAGCCGCCGCCGATGCCGATGACGAAATCTGCCTGGAATTCCCGCCCTTTTTCTGTGGCGGCCGCCACTGTCTCCACGGATGGATTCTCCTCAATCTCGTCGTAGATCAGATAGGGAACGCCGTCTTCTTCCAGAACTGCCAGCACGTCCGCCAGGGAACCGTTGGACCGGGAAGAATGTTTTCCGGTGACGATAAATGCTCTGCCGCCAAAGGAGAGCAGTTCTTCTTTATGACTGCGGACGCAGTCGTTTTCAAGATAAACATGAGTCGGAGCAAAAAATTGCATGATATTTCTTCCTTTCTACTACAATATATTTATGGTTGATC
>DXEQ01000001.1 GCA_019114885.1 Candidatus Anaerobutyricum stercoripullorum | reverse complement strand
CCTGTCCCGCCGGGTGCGCTATCTGAAACGAGAAGAAGGAGGATTGAACGAGATGTGCGAATATTCACAGAGGATTTATAATGGTGGCAAAAAGGAAGGCCTTGCGCAGGGCAGGCGTGAAGGAAAGCTTGAAAGAATCAGCGAAGGAAAGAGCGAAGGACAGCTCCTCATGAAAAATGCGATGATCCTGTCAATGAAAGAAAGCGGTATTGATGAAGCGATGATCGAAAAAATCCTGAAAAATGTTCAGAATAATAAGGAATTGCAACAGGCATAACTGTAATTAACAATGTAAGTACAAGGGAAGGAAACCCTCACGTTTCCTTCCCTTTCCTGCCATTACTGAAATAGAGCTGTGGAGTAGTACCGGTCTCCGCTGTCCGGCAGCAGCACGACGATGGTCTTTCCTTCGTTTTCCGGCTTTCGGGCCTGTTCCACGGCGGCGCAGAGGGCGGCACCAGAGGAGATTCCCACAAGGAATCCTTCTGTCTTGGCCAGTTCTTTGCCGTACTCGAAAGCCTTTTCATTTTCTACGGTGACAATCTCATCGTAGACGTTGGTGTCCAGAATTTCCGGCACAAAGCCTGCGCCGATGCCCTGAAGCATGTGCGGGCCTGCGGCGCCTCCGGAAAGGACCGGAGAGGAGGCCGGCTCCATGGCAACGATCCGGATGGCCGGATTCTTTTCTTTGAGATAACTTCCGGTGCCGGTGATGGTTCCGCCGGTGCCCACACCGGCCACAAAGATATCCACGTTTCCGTCAGTGTCTTCCCAAATCTCCGGGCCGGTGGTCTTTCTGTGCGCTTCCGGGTTGGCCGGATTCTCAAACTGTCCCGGAATAAAGCTGCCCGGAATCTCTTTTGCCAGCGCTTCTGCTTTGGCGATAGCGCCCTTCATGCCTTCCACGCCCGGCGTCAGCACAATCTCCGCGCCGTAAGCTTTGAGGATGTTTCGTCGCTCCACGCTCATGGTATCCGGCATGGTGAGAACCGCTCTGTAGCCCTTTGCCACTGCCATGGCGGCCAGACCGATACCCGTGTTGCCCGAGGTTGGCTCGATGATGGTCGCCCCGGCGGTGATCACGCCCCGGCGCTCCGCGTCTTCCAGCATTTCCTTTGCCACCCGGTCCTTGACGCTTCCTGCCGGATTCAAGTATTCCAGTTTCAAAAGAAGCTTTGCCTTCAATCCCAGTTTTTTCTCCAGCCGCGCCGCTTCCACAAGCGGCGTCCGTCCGACCAGATCAGATATTCCCTGATAAATCTTTGCCATGATCGTTCCTCCAATCGTTTCTTATATAATCCGTATCTGTTATTATTTTTTCACAAAAAATGTATTCTATACCCCGCCATCCAGCTCGGATTCATCCGTTTTCGCGCTGCTCCCTGACTGCCCGGAATGCCTCGTCCAGATCTTCCAGAATATCATCGATGTGCTCTGTTCCGATGGAGAGGCGGATGGTGTTCGGGTAGATGCCCTGCTCCAGAAGCTCCCGGGCATTGAGTTCCGCGTGGGTGGTGGATGCCGGATGGATGGCCAGCGACTTCACGTCCGCCACGTTGGCCAGCAGGGAAAACAGTTCCAGGCTGTCGATAAAAGCCATTGCCGTCTTTTCGTCGCCTTTTATCTCAAAGGTAAAAATAGAGCCGCCGCCTTTTGGGAAATATGTCTCATAGAGCCGCCGCTGTTTCGGATCGGCGGAAGCCAGCGGATGGTTGATGTGCTCCACCAGCGGCTGTTTTTGCAGATAGGCGATCACTTTTTGTGTGTTCTCCACATGGCGCTCCACCCGCAGCGACAGAGTCTCCAGCCCCTGCAGGAAGAAAAACGCGTGGAAAGGGGAAAGGCAGGCTCCCGTATCCCGCAGCAGGATGGCGCGGAGGCGCGCCGAGAAGGCCGCCGCTCCCGCCGCATCCACGAAGCTCAGTCCGTGGTAGCTGGCGTCCGGCATGGCAAACTGTGGGAACTTTCCGGAGGCCTTCCAGTCAAACCGCCCGGCGTCCACAATCACCCCTCCGAGACTGGTGCCGTGTCCACCGATAAACTTTGTGGCAGAGTGGATTACGATATCCGCCCCGTATTCGATAGGACGCAGCAGATATGGCGTAGCAAATGTAGCGTCGATCATCAGGGGGATGCCATGGGCGTGGGCGATCTTCGCCACCGCCTCGATATCGGTCACCTCACAGTTGGGATTGCCAAGAGCCTCGATGTAGAGCGCCTTTGTGTTCTCCTGGATTGCCTTTGCAAACTGGTCCGGTTCCAGCGGGTCCACAAAGGTGGTGGTGATCCCGTAATCCGGCAGCGTGTGCGCCAGCAGATTGTAAGTACCCCCGTAAAGATTCTTCGCCGCTACAATGTGCCCGCCCGACAGGGCCACATTCTGAACGGCGCAGGTCACCGCCGCCGCGCCGGAAGCCACCGCCACTGCAGCCACTCCTCCCTCCAGCGCCGCCATCCTCTTCTCAAAGGCTTCCACTGTCGGGTTGGTCAGCCGGGAATAGATATTCCCCTCCTCCCGCAGCGCAAACCGGTCCGCCGCGCGGGCGCAGTCCTCAAACACAAAAGAAGAGGTCTGATAAATCGGTACCGCTCTGGCCCCCGTGGCCGGATCCGGCGTCTCCTGTCCTGCGTGCAGCTGCAGCGTCTCAAATCGAAAATGTCTCTCGCCATATGGTTTCGTGCCCATGGTCGTCCTCCTGTCTGTCTTTTTCGTATATCGAACGTTTTGTCCGTATGCTAAACCTTTTATTCGTATACCGAACGTTTTAATAAGATAAAAATCCTTCTTATCATACCGCGAATATCCTACTTCGTCAATATGAAATGTACCCCTCAGCCCGGGCTGCAACACACGCTCCAGACTGCAAGACATACCCCCGGGCTACAAAATACGCCCCGGGCTGCAGGGCATACCCCCGGACTGCAACACACGCCCCGGGCTGCGTTACCTCCTTCGGACAGGCGACACAAATCACCCTCAGCCCAGCGCCACATCCAGAATCATCATCACCACAAATCCGAACGCAAAGGCGATGGTTCCCACATTGGAATGTTCTCCTTCTGCCATCTCCGGAATCAGTTCTTCCACGACCACATAGATCATGGCTCCGGCCGCCAGACTCAGAAGATACGGAAGAATCGGTACCACGAAGCCCGCCGCCAGAATGGTGAGAAAAGCCGCTGCCGGTTCCACAATACCCGTGAGCGCGCCATACAGGAAGGAGCGTCCCTTGCTGACGCCCTCGGCTTTAAGCGGCATGGAGATGATGGCTCCCTCCGGGAAATTCTGGATGGCGATACCGAGAGCAAGCGCCAGCGCGCCCATGGCGGAAATATCCATGTTTCCCTGAATCCAGCCGGCAAAGACCACGCCCACGGCCATCCCTTCCGGGATATTGTGGAGGGTGACCGCCAGAAGGAGCATGGTCGTCTTGGAGAGGGTCGTCTTCGGTCCCTCCGCCTCCTCACTGTTCATATGCAGATGAGGAACCAGTTCGTCCAGAAGCAGCAGAAAGCCCATACCCAGCAGAAAACCCACCGCCGCCGGGATGAAGCCCCATTTACCCATGTGGGCAGACTGGTCCAGCGCCGGAATGAGCAGACTCCACACGGAGGCCGCCACCATGACGCCGGCAGCAAAGCCGGTCAGCGCCCGCTGCACTCCCATATGCATTTCCTTTTTCATAAAAAATACGCAGGCCGCGCCCAGCGTCGTCCCTGCAAAGGGAATGAGAATTCCCCGGATAATCTCAAAATCTAACATACTCTTTTCCTTTCCTACTGATGATTTACATACCCGGCAAAAAGCCGATGCAGACTGCTGCCGTCAGCGAACCGCCTGACATTCTGTATGCATATGCAATCATTATACCCTGCCGTGACCCATTTGACCAGATACAAAAACACGCAGAGCGTATATCACACCCTGCGTGTCTGCCGCCTCCCGGGCGGCTCTATTGTTTATTCAGGATTTAAAGGAGTAACAATTATTCTCTCACTGTCACAGTGAGTTCCCTCGTCGGGGGTACAAACCTTTTGCGATATCTTACCGCACGGTTATCTTGATCTTGGCTGTTTTGCCGTTGACCGCGCAGGCGTAGATGAAACAGGTTCCCTTTGTTCTGGCCGTGATCTTGCCGGTCCTGGTCACGGTAGCGATGGTTTCGTCGCTGCTTAAATAACGTACCGGCTGCACGTGTTTCATCTGTTTTGCCTTGCCTTTCATCTTGACCGTCACTTTCGGTCTCCATGTTTTTCCTGCGGACAGCGTCTTTTTCTTTTTGGATACCTTCACGGAAGCCGCATTGGCATAACGGCTGTTTTCCGTCATCTTCACATGGATATCTTCTGACGCGGTCAGATATACTTTCTTGCCGTCTATCATGCGATAGGCTTTGATTCTGAATTTATAATCTTTGTTTTTATCCAGTTTTTTGCGGCTGACTTTACTGAGCGTCAGTTTCTTTCCTTTCACGACTTTCTGTAACTTCATGTCGCCGCTGCAGACAGCGCCGTATACTTCATAACCGTCCGCATTCTTCACTTTATTCCATGTAAGCTTCACCTTGCGTCCCTGCAGCGCCTTGCCCTGCGGCAGCACTACCGGCTCTGTCACAGTAATCTGCATGGAAGCTTTCTTTCCGCCTGCCGCTGTCACAGTCACAGTGGCGCGGCCCGGTTTCAGCGCAGTCACGCGTCCGCTGTTATCTACTTTTATCACATCCGCGCTGCTGCTGGTAAATGTAAGGGCTTGATCTGTGGCGTTTGCCGGCGCCACGGCAGCGGTCAGAGCCACGCTCTCGCCGACTGACAGTTTCTCCGCACCGGAGAGGGTCACGCCTGTTACGGCGATGGTTGTATCCGGGTTCACCGCTTTGATGGCGTACCAGCCGGATTTTATCGTATCGGAGACTCTCGCCTGCACATGATACGTTCCCGGTTTGGTAAATGTAACTTTACCGTCTTCCGTCACCTTGATGCCATTAAGCTCAGAGGATTCCCAGGTCACCGGACGGTCCACCTGTTTCTTATCAGTGTCAAATACACGCACGTCAAGCTTTGTATTAAGATCATCGGCTGCCGCACCGACCGTGCCGGTGTAGCTGCCAGTAAGGACTACACTTCCCTCAAACGGCTTCTCACCGCCGTAAACATTGACCCAGTCAGACCGCACTTCGTCAGAAATGACTGCGCGCACCTGATAGGTTCCCTCTTTTTCAAATGTTACGTCACCGCCCGGTTCTACGGTGATGCCTTTAAGCTGTCTGGCCTCCCATGTAAGCCGACGCTTTACTTCCTTGCCGCTCTCATCGTAGACCGTAGCGTCCAGCACATTGTTTAAGTTGACCGGGTCCGCATTTACGGTTCCCTCATAGCTGCCGTTTACGTCAATGGTTCCCGCAAACGGAATTTCCTCAATATCAATCTTTATGTAGGCGGT
>DXEQ01000155.1 GCA_019114885.1 Candidatus Anaerobutyricum stercoripullorum | reverse complement strand
TCCATTATACCAGTGATTTCGACTTTTTCAACTGCAAATATTACCATTTTTCCTGTATTTTTTGCAATTTTTAAGAAAAGTACAGGAGACCATGATTTTTATGTGACTGTTGGATTGGACAGGTTTCGAGTGAAGGGCGACGGGAAATATTTCATCAGGCAGCTGCCTGTTTGCAGGCTTTGTTCATTTTTTTATAATTTATTTATTAAAATATTATATAGCATTAAATAATTAGACACATTATGAGGTATAATTCATAACAAGTTTCCTTTCCGAAAGATAATATTTCCTTATACTAAAAACAACAGAGAAATACCTGTTTCGAAAGGAAGGCTTACCAATGAAAAACTCTGACAAGAATCTGAATCATCTGATCAGCAAAAAGCTTTATGAGTACCGCATGGAGAATTCCTATTCTCAGGAACTCATGGCGGAGAAACTGAACATCTCTCCGCGCAGCTACTGGGAGCAGGAAAAAGGCAAGAGCGGATTCAGTGGCAAGACCATCTGCCGTTTCCTCTGCATTCTCCCGCCGGAGGAAGTCATCAAGCTGATCCATGTCCTGCGCACGGAAGTATGGAAGGATGATTACGAGTAGATTCAACGAGAGAACAAAAAGACAGGCATCCTGCGTGGCCAGGATGCCTGTCGTATTTTGGTCAGATCTCTTCCGGATTATTTTACAACGATCTTGATCGTCTGGTAACCCTTCTTGAAGTTCTTTGTACCTTTGATCTGAACGCGGATCTTGTAAGTGCCTTTCTTGATACCCTTCATCAGAGTAACAACACCCTTCTTGCTTACTTTGATCCACTTTTTAGCTTTTTTGCCTTTAACCTTGAAGCCTTTTACTTTTCCATCAGATTTCACTTTCAGTTTGATCTTCATGGATTTTTTCTTTAACTTCTTAGCCTTGAAGCCTTTTGCAAGTTTCTTCTCGGTCTTTTTGTTCAGTTTGTAAACCGGCTTATCAGCTTTTGTGATAGTGTAAGTGATCGTAGCGTCACCAACGTATAAACCGGTACCTTTGATCTGTAATTTATGTGTTCCGAGAGCTGTAGGCTGTTCGCCGACCAGAACGAAGTCTGTGCCTTCCACTAACTCTTTACCGTTAACAGTGATCTTCAGGACGCTGTCCTGACCTGTGTACTGAGAAGAGATGGAGTAATTTCCACCAAGCTGAGTCTTCTGTACAGAAGGTGTCGCTGCAAAAGCGGTGGAAGGAACCATTAAAGCAACAGTCATAGCTACAGCCATAGCTTTTTTCATGTTAAACATAATTTTGTTCCTCCTTGTTATCCCAAATAAACAGCCGGCTCAGCCACGTCCCCGGTTGATTATTTGCCTGATATATAATTAGCATCTTCCGTATGAGTGCGCATCTCTCCCCTCCTGCAGAAAATGTAATTATCAACTCTTATGGTACGGTCCGGGCAAATGTACTGTCTGCCCCGCGACGTCTGTACCTGCTTACGCTGCCGGCCTGCCGCCGGTCCTGGCAGCTATTTGCCGGCCTTCTCCGCCGTCTTGCCGCCGTAGTAATCGTTATAGTAGCTGCCGTATTTCCCGTAGTATTTCTGGTAAGCGCGGCTCTTTGTCTCCACGCGGTTGAGCACCATGCCGAGAAGCCGGCAATGTACTCTGTCCAGCTGCTGGAGGGACTGTCTCACCAGCCTTTTTGAGGTCATGCCGCTTCGCACCACCAGGATCGCTCCGTCACAGAGGGAGGCGATCAGCGCGCCGTCCGCCACGCTGTCCAGCGGCGGGGAGTCGATGATCACATAGCGGTAATCTTCTTCCAGACGGTTCAGCAGCTCGCCCATCCTCGGGTCTTCCAGCAATGCGGACGGGTTCTCCAGAAGGTTGGAGACCGGCACCACATAGCCGTTGCTGATGTTGGTCTCGTAGACCACATCCTGGTATTCGGACAGTCCGGACAGGTAGTAGTCAAGACCGGTGATCTCTCCTTTATGCTGAAACTCCAGTCGTTCCTTGAGTACGGACTTGCGCAGGTCCAGATCCACCAGAACGGAAGGGAATCCGGCTTCCGCCAGCATCTTCCACAGGTGTACGGACACGGTACTCTTTCCCTCGTTGGGAACGCTGCTGATGATCAGTATCTTTTTGGTGTTCTTTCCGCAGAACTTGATATTAACCCGCAGACGGTTCATGGCCTCCTCCACGGCGTATGGCAGTTCGCGGATGTTCATTGTAATCTGTTTCATGCCCGTTTATCCTTCCTGATTCTTAATCTGCTGTTCCTGCTCTCGCGTCCTTCTTCTTTCTTCTCCAGATCTTCGAAGATGTCGCTGTCCGGAATGGACGTCAGCGGCACGATGCCGAAGAACTTCTCCATATCCTCCGCGGTGCGGATGGTGTCATCCAGCAGGTACCGCACGGTGAAGAAACCACAGCATAAGATCGCGCCCAGCAGGGCTCCGATCAGCGTGTATCTCGCGTAGCTTGGCGCTGCCTTCTGATCCGGCAGCTGCGCCACCTGCGCGATGTTCGGCGGGTTGGTGCTCATGGTCTCCGGCAGGTAATCCACGGAAACTTCCGTGAGCTTGTTGGCGATGTTCATGGCCTCCGTCGGGTCCGTGCTGGTGGCCGTCACGTTCAGGATACGGGTATCCTGCGGGTTCTCCAGGGCGACCATGGCCTGCAGATCCTCTGTCTCCATATCCAGTCCCAGTTCATCGATCACCTGATCGAGGACCGGATAGCTGAGCATCAGCTGTTCATAGTCGGAGGTCAGCGAGGTTCCGATATTTAAGTCGGTCAGATCCACCACGGAATCGTTGGACGCGGACACCACATACATCTTGGCCGTGGCCTGATAGGTCGGCTTGATGCAGAAAAAGGAAAACGCGTTCAGCATCACCGCCCCCGCCAGCAGGCAGAGGATAATGTAGTGAATCTTATCCAGCAGCACGTAGGCCAGATCCAGCAGATCGATCTCCATCTCATCTTCTTCCGGCACGGCGGCCGCCAGCGCAGGAGTGGTCTTCACCACCTCAATCTCGGTCCCCGTGTCCGTTGTCTTCTTTTCAGCAAGTCCCATTGTTCTTCTCCTGTCTTATCAATTTATCTCTCTTATCCCCGGCGTGTCCTGTCCGCAGCGAATCCTGCCGCCGCGTGGTCCTTACCGGGACACTGTCAGTCGTTGGCTGCGCCGCCCTCGTCCTTCACATCGTAGAACAGCTGGCGCACGGTCTCTGCCAGACTCTCCTCGTCCACCGTAAACTCGTTGAATCCGGTCTCGCCCACGCCGCTGGTCCCCTGGATCTCCAGTGGTTCCTGTTCCTCGTCGCCGATAAGCTCCGCCGCCAGCTTGATAAAGTCGTTGCGGGAGAGGCTGGTCACCATGTACGGCTCCAGCGCGTCGTAGATTTCCAGCGCGAAAGCGTTGTCCTCCTGGCACTTCTTCGTGAGCTTCTGCTTGAGTCCGGACATGAACTGTGCCTGACGGCGCATCCGGCTCTCGTTGCTGCCGTCGCCCACGTTCATCCGGCCGCGGACATAGTGCATGGCCTGCTCGTCGGTGAGGGTGACGGTCTCTCCTTCTTTCAGGGAAGGGTCTGCCTTCGAGAAGTCGTCCTCGATGGTGACGGTCACGCCGTCCGCCAGATGGTTGAGCACGCCGATGGCGTCCATATTCAAAGATGCGTATCCGTCGATGGTCTGCCCGTACAGCAGGCCGGAGACGGCGTCCACGGTGTTCTCGCAGCTGATCGCCCCGCCGTCGCCGCTGGCGTGGGCCAGAGCAAGCTGCAGCCGTGATGTGGCAAGGCAGGTGCCGTCGTAGTCCAGAGAATTGACGTCCGTCATGGTATCCCTGTTCAGCGGCAGTCTGGTGTATGTGTTATCTGTCTCGTCGATCACCAGCAGCTGCAGTGTGTCGCACTGGCCGGTGCTGACGTATTCATCTACGGTCTCCGTCTCTCCCTGGGCGTCCAGTCCCATAAAGAGATACGTCCTGATATTCTTCTTCGGTGTGCAGGCGACGCCGCCCACATCCACGGTCTCTTCCTCCGGCAGAGGGGCTGCCGTGGTCTGCTGACCGGTATCACTCCTGATCTCCTGCCGGTCCACCGTCCGTGAGGCGATCCCGGCCGCCGCCGCGATCACGATGACGACGATGAACAGCGGCAGAAGCCGCCGGAGTACCTTTCCTCTTTCCATGGTATTCCTCCCGTTCTCCTTCGTTGCTGGTCCGGTCCTGTCAGAAGATGGCGGAAAGAAGCGCCGCGCCGCCTTCCGGATACATCCTCTCGCAGATCATCAGCGCCACAAGGACCACAAATAATATGGCGCTTATCGTGTATGTGATCTTCTCAGACATCTGTCTCTCCTCCTATCTGAAGCAGTCTGCTGCCTCTCTCATCCATCTTATGTATGTATTCTGTGCCAAGCTTCTTCTCCAAAACCGCGCGGCCCCGCCCCAGATTGGGCTCCCGGCGGTCCGACCTGTGACAGTCACTTCCTAAGAAATGTGCCTGCCCCTTCTTAAACATCTTAAGGAGCGGCCCTCTGTGCCGCCAGCTAAGCAGGCTCTCCGCATTGATCTGCACATACAGCGGCAGGTCCAGAAGCGCGGCAATCCACTTTTTGTTCTCCGACATGCCCATGTACCGTTCCAGATGGGCCAGGATCACCTGAAATCCTCTTCTGTGGATCAGGTACTCCACTTCTTCTATGTCGGACCGGCTCCAATGGTCGAAGGGCATCTCCAGCAGAAACGCACGGCTTCCTTCGATGGCCAGATCATCCAGCCGGTCCGCGCGGCTCATGCCGGGAAAGAACGCGACCTCCGCTCCCAGACGGATGGCCGGTCCGTAGTCCTTCTTCACCTCCGCCAGCCGGTCGGCGGCTCTCTGCCTTCTGGCCAGGAACTCTTCGATCCTGTGCCTGCTGGCATAAAAATGGGATGTTGCCAGCATGACGTCCACCCCCTGTTCCGATGCCATCTCCAGCATCTTCATCGACATCTCCGCACTCTTACTTCCATCGTCCATGCCCGGAAGAATGTGGGAATGAAAATCTATCACAGCCAAAGCACATCCTGTCCTTTCCTCATGATTGCTCCTGTTCGATGCAGGTATAATTACTATTATTTTAACTTGTCGTTCTATTCTACATTTTTTTAATGCAAAATACAAGATATAATGCCTAAAAAACCTAAAAACAATCATAACCTGCTCATTTTTCTTCCGGCGCCGCCTGCGAAAAGCCGCAGCAGACGCCCCGTCTGTCATCTACAGCAACAGTATACTCCATAACGGTGTGGTTAGCAAGGACGCCGCTGTGGAAAATACTACTAATTTGACGGCAAACTCCGCGTCCCCGTCATACTGCGCCGCCAGAATCGTGGTGGTGGCTCCCGCCGGCATGGCCGCCAGCAGCACGCTGACTCCCATGACCAGACTGTCCATGTGCAGCAGTCGGCACGGAATCCACACAAGCAGCGGGATGATGATCAGCCGCAGCACTGTGTAAAACAGGATGTCCTTATCGATCAGAGTGCGGGGATCGGCGTCCGCCAGGATCATCCCGATGACCATCATGGATACCGCCGTGTTGCAGTCGCCCACGGCCGAGATCACATCCACGGCAAACGACGGCGGCCGGAGTCCGGTGAGCATGAGAAAGAGGCCGATGAAGCAGGCCAGGATGCAGGGGTGGGTCAGCACCTTTTTAAGTAATGCTTTCTTACTCGGCGCTTCCGTAAATACGGTGACTCCCTCGGACCACATCATCACTCGCTGGGGAATCAGGTACACGGAGGCCAGCGTCAGTCCCATGGACCCGAACACGCCCTCCGCCAGCGGGTTGCCCATAAAGCCTGCGTTGGAGCAGATAGTCCCGTAGCGCAGGCACTTTCTCCTTCCTTCTGTGGTGCGCCGAAACAGCAGGTGTCCCAGCAGCACGCAGCCGATCTGTATGAGCAGAGAGATCAGGAAGATCTCCGTAAAGTCCGCGGCGATATCCGGGGAGAACTCCACCATGAAGGACTCCACGATATTGCAGGGCAGGATCAGGTTGACCACCAGGTCCGTCAGGTTCTTCTGTCCGGTTTTCCCGACCATCCCGATCTTCTTCACCAGAAGTCCTATGGCGATCAGTGAAAATATCATAAGCTGCAGGTCTATTAATTCTTCCGTAATACATCACTCCTTCCGGGCTGCCGCCCTTTCCAAAAGTCCAGTCTATGATAGCACATTCCATATTGTTTGTAACCTGTCTGATATGGTATAATTTCTACCAAAACGGGGAAAAATGGAAAGGAGGCATTATGTTTCATCTTATTAAGAAGTTCAACAAGAAGACCATCGGCGATTCGGCGCTCTTTCTGGAGCGGATCATGGCCTTCATCGTTTTTGTGGCGATCATCGCCGCCATCCTCTCTTTATGGGAGCCATTTCTGGAGTTCTGGCAGCATCGCAATGAGGGCGACGCATTTTTTAAATTCATCGGCTCCGTGTTCAGTATCGTGATTGTCATCGAGTTTTTCCGGCTGCTCTGCGAGCCGACCAAATCCACGCTGCTGGAAGTGCTGATGTTCGTCGTCGCCCGGCACCTGATCATCGAGGAGACCAGCCCCATGGAGAATCTGATCTCCATCATCACCATCGCGATCCTCTTCGTCATCGACCGCTTTCTTCTGGCGGAACCGGAGTTCCACCACCCTCATCTTTCAGAAGACAGCCAACACATTTCTTCTGACAGTACGGAGGAAGCCGGCGCTGCCCGGCACATTTTCTCTGACAGTACGGAGGAGGCCGCCGCTGCCCGGCACATTTCTTCTGACAATACAGATTGAGTATTCTGTTCTATTATTGTATTAGAATAAAAAATATCAACAAATATGGTTTTCCCGAGGTGTACTTCGTTGTACAAAAAGCTCCCGGTCAGTAGAATTTTTGTATACCGTGTCGAGTATACGGGGTTTTTCTGAATCTTTTGGGAGGGGAGGAAAAAGAATGATATCCACTGATATACCTTATTCTCCTGCGGCTGTCCGCCGACTTCTCTTAAGGCTTGGCGCCACGCCGCGGTATATTGGCTTCGACTATGTAATCCACGCCATCATCCTTTCTCTGGAGGACAGCCAGTATCTGCTGTCCGTGACCAAAGAGCTTTATCCGGACGTGGCCAGGAAATATCACACCACCATCTGTTCTGTCGAACGGGATATCCGCACCGTCATCACTACTATATGGAAGAGAAATCCACATTTGCTCAATCAGATCGCCGGTTATCCGCTGACGAAGAAGCCGGCCGTAGGAGAATTCATCGCAATCATGAGAGAGTATTTTTTGTACCATAAAGAAATGCAGGTATCTGCCGCGCAGGAATAATGCGCGGCCGGGGCCGAAAGGACAAACGCGGTCCTGGTAATATATAATACTATCCAGCAAAAACACAGAGAAAACCCGTTTTCGACATAAGAAAGACATCCACACAGCGCCGGTGACACGCCGGGTCTTCCGCTGCGGGGATGTCTTTTTTTGGTGAAATGTTGTCGCCTGCCGGGGCTGGCGGCAGGCCCGTATGCCGTGGCGACTCGCCTGCTGCCATTTAAGCGGGCAAATGCTGCCGTCCGGCGGGGCGCCGCCTACCTCTCGTCAAGCGGGGCAAACGGGCGGTGCTGTCCCACGTATTTGTACGCAGGGCGGATGATCTTGCCGGCGTTGATCAGCTCTTCCAGACGGTGCGCGCTCCATCCCGGAATCCGGGCGATGGCAAAGAGCGGGGTGAACAGCTCCTGCGGGATGCCCAGCATGGTGTACACAAATCCGCTGTAGAAGTCCACATTGGCGCAGACCGGTTTAAATGTATTCCGATGGGCCGGGATCAGCTTCTTCGCCGTCCGCTCCACCAGATCGTAGAGAGCGAACTCTTCCATCCGGCCCTTTTCTTCTGCCAGAGAGCGGGCAAATCCTTTGAGAATCACTTCCCTCGGATCGGAGAGTGTGTAGACCGCGTGGCCCATGCCGTAGATCAGTCCGGAACGGTCGAAGGTCTTTTTGTCGAGGATCTTCTGGAGATAATCCGCCACCTCGGCCTCGCTGCTCCAGTCTTTGACATTGGCCTTGATGTCATCAAACATCTTCTGGCATTTCAGGTTGGCCCCGCCGTGACGCGGTCCCTTCAACGAGCCGATGGAGGCCGCCACCGAGGAATATGTATCTGTTCCGGAGGAGGACACGACTCTCGTGGTGAAGGAGGAGTTATTGCCGCCGCCGTGCTCCGCATGGAGGATCAGCGCCGTATCCAGCACCTTCGCCTCAAGCTCCGTGTATTTCCGGTCCGGCCGCAGCATGAGAAGGATATTCTCCGCCAGGGAAAGTCCCTTTTCCGGATTGCGGATGAACAGCGTCTCATCCAGCCGGAAATGCCGATAAGCGTGATAGGAGTACACGGCGATCAGCGGCAGTTTGGCGATGAGATCCATGGACTGACGCAGTACATTTTTCGGGGAAATGTCCTCCGGGTTGTCGTCATAGGTATAGAGCGTCAGCACGCACCGCTGCATGGCGTTCATGATGTTCTGGTTGGACGCCTTCATGATCACATCCCGGACAAACCGGCTGCTCAGGCTCTCCAGCTCAAACATAACATCATGGAACTGCTCCGTCTCCTTCTGATCCGGCAGCCTGCCGAAAAGCAGCAGATAGATTGTCTCCTCAAATCCGTACTTGCGGCCTTCCAGCCCTTTGATCAGATCGCAGACGTCAATCCCCTGATAATAGAGATGACCCTCCGACGGAATCTGCCGCCCGTTGCTCAGCTCATATCCCGTCACATCGGAGATCTCCGTCAGACCGGTCAGTACGCCCTTACCGTTGGCGTCACGCAGCCCCCGCTTCACATCGTATTCCAGATAGAGGTTCGGGTCAATCCTGTGATTGTGCATCAGCTGCTCTTCCAGAACCTCCATCTCCTCTTTTAATTCTTCTATATCTTCTACCTTCATATTTTCCTGCTTTGGCATAAAATGTATCCTCCTGTTCCTGTTTGTTTCCCGTCGTCCCGGCGCAAAGGCCGCCTGCTCCGGCAAATGTGATTTTGCGGCGCAGCACGCCTTCACTTCTTTGCACTTCTGCGGCGCAGCGCCGACGTCACGTACCATTATATTACAACCGTGAATAATAATCCATTGTATTTTTCATTTTTTCATGAAGATTTCAGATTTTGCGCAGTTCACCTTTAATAATATGCATTTTTTCGTTTTATTCTTTCAATTATTTTTTTGCTGTGGTGTGGCAGAGTGCATCGGCAGATACCCGAACAAGGTAAACTGCCCCTCCTCCTGACGGATTTCCATATGTCCTCCGTACTTTTCCACGCTCGTCCGGATGCTGCGCAGACCATAGCCATGGCGTGTCCGGTCTTTTTTGGTTGTCGGCGGCAGCGTCTCCGCTTGTCCGCTCTTCTCCTTTCCGGCTGACAGGGCAGAAAATGTTTCCGTCTGCACAGAGATTCCTGCGTACTGTCCCTGTACATTTTCCGGCACGGGGTTTGTGATCTGGAATACCAACATTCCCTTGCGGGCACGGCTCTCGAGGATGATCGTCCGGTTTTTCGTATTGTTCGCGCGGGGTTCCGCGTTGGTGGTCTCCGGCTTTTCTTCCGGCAGACCGTCGCAGGCTTCCGCCGCGTTATCGAGCGCGTTGGCATAGATGGCGCACAGATCCGCTTTCTCAAAAGGCAGTTCCTCCGGGATATCCAGTTTCAGTTCCAGGGAAATGTTCTGCTGGCGCAGCAGGTTCTCTTTGACGGAGAGCACCGCATTGATCGTCGGGTCACCGCAGTAATTTAAGGTCTTTGCCAGGGCGCCATTGTCAAGAAGCTCCTGGATGTAAGTGTCCTTTTTCTCCGAAGGAAGGGCAGACAGCGCCTGCAGATGGTTGGCCATATCGTGCCGGAGCCGCCGGAGTTCAAAGTGCTGCTGCTCCATGGATTCATAATAGGCTTCGTTCAGTTTCGCTGACAGGGCTTCCTGCTCCAGCCTGCGCTGGCGGGCCAGCACCCGGATTGCCCAGAGCAGACCCACAAAAGCCACAAAGGCAAGACAGAGCACGGCAAAATGCAGCCGCAGATCTGTCTCCCCGATCTCCCACCGTTCTTCGGAAAGCAGAACCACACTCAGTACATTTCCCACGGGAACAAAAGTTAAAAGCAACACAAGCCGCCACATTTTCGGAGTCAGATCATAGTCTTTTCCCGCGGCAAACCGGCGGGTTGCCGCAAAAAACAACACAGCAAACAGAACCCGGGGCAATAAAAAGTAATTCGAATGGATACGGATGAAATTATCCACGAGAGCATTCCAGGCGAAAATCGTGCTTCCGAAAAGCAGTCCCACCGTCATCTTCTTCCATCCGTCGTCCTCACTGCACACCCAGATCAGAACAAGAATCACCACAAAGGTCAGCGGCAGATTCCCCCAGTCGCCAATGTAGACCACCGTGCCGCTTGCCAGAAATGCCACCGCAATGACCGGAAGGAACCCCCGCCAGCCCTTTTTTATCCGAAACAGATTCCGCATGGAACCGACGATGAAAGCTACATTTATAATGAGTAAAAGCCACATGGTAAAAGGGATGTCTTCCAGCAGTCTTGCTATTTCTCTTATCGTCTCCATCTTCCGTCACCCCGCAAGCATCGCTTTTGCCAGCTTCACAGTCGCCGCCTCCCGCAGAGAGCGGCTCACCGGCAGTGTGCGCTCCCCGATCTCCACGGAGGAACTGCCGATGTGGCTCACCGCGTCGGCGCGAACCAGATATCGTTGATGGATTCTCACAAAATCCTCTCCCAGCCGCTCTTCCACCGCATCCAGCTTATCATAAAAGGCATACTCGCCTCCGGCAGTCACCAGAACCACCTTCCTTCTGTCGCTGTAGAAATACAAAATATCTTTATAAGAGAACCGATAGGTTCCTTCCGTATTCTTTACCACAAAGCTCCGGGCGTCTTCCCGGTACATTTTCTCCCGCACCCGCATCAAGACCGCCTCCAGCCGGTCCTCCCGCACCGGCTTCATGAGATAATCCAGCGCTCCCACCTGGTACCCGTCAAACACATAATCCGCATAGCCCGTCACAAAAACGATCAGCAGATTCTCATCGAACTGGCGGATGCTTTTCGCCGTCTCCATCCCGTTCATGCCCTCCATCTCCACATCCAGAAACAGAAGATCGATCTCCCCCGGATGTTTCTTAAGCCAGCTTACCGTGCTCTTTCCCGAGGAGAAGTCATAGACCACCTCTTCACTTCCCTCCCGGAGCAGCTTCTCAAGCTGTATCCACAGCGCGTCCCGGGCGCGGACTTCGTCATCACAGATGGCGATTCTGAGCATATCATCCCCTTCTTTCTCACAATGCATTTTTTGTCAGTATAACTTTTCCCGCGGGCGGTGTCAAATTTCACAAACCAATCTTTACATCTCAGATACCATTCTTTACATTTCCTGCGCGTGCTCTCCAAACGTTACATCTTAGCGTCCGTTTATGACATGGGCAAATCCGCAGTCATCCGCCTTGTGCTATATTGTGTGCATCGACAGAATATATCGCGGCGGGCACTCCGGCGCCGCCCGGGGAAATGGGCACGCCCACGGCTGGAGAGGCGCACGCTCTCACGCTTTGCCCGATACCGCGACCAAAGAAAGGACGGATATCAATGTTATACGTTAAGAATCTTCACAAATCTTATATGACGGGCAAAAAGGAGTACCCGGTCTTAAAGGGCGTCAGTTTTCAGATCGCCAAGGGGGAGTTTGTGGCGGTGATGGGGCCGTCCGGCTCCGGCAAGAGCACTCTCTTAAATTGTATCTCCTGTTACATTCCTTTTGACAAAGGGGAAATCACGTTGGGCGGCACGAAGCTTGTCAATCTTAGTGAGGCGGAACTTGCGAAGGTACGAAATGAGAAGCTGGGCTTTGTTTTTCAGGATTTCATGTTGTTGGACGGTCTGACTGTCCGGGAAAATATCCTTGTGCCGCGTATTATTCAGGGGAAGGTGGACAGGGAGGCGGAAGCCTTCGCAGATCAGCTGATGCATCTTTTTGGCATCTCCCATATGAGCGATAAGTACC
>DXEQ01000154.1 GCA_019114885.1 Candidatus Anaerobutyricum stercoripullorum | reverse complement strand
GAGATGAATATGAAAAAAGGAGATATTCTGGAAGGGAAGGTTCTTAAGACGGAGTTTCCCAACAAAGGAGTATTATATATAGAAGAAAAGAAAGTGATCGTAAAAAATGCGCTGGAAGGACAGACCGTCCGCTTCTCGGTGAGCAAAAAACGCAAAGACCGCATCGAGGGACGTCTGCTGGAAGTTCTCGAGCCGTCGCCGCTGGAGATGCCGGGAGACGCCGTCTGCCCGCATTTCGGAATCTGCGGCGGCTGCGCCTACCAGACACTTCCATACGAAGAACAGCTGGCGCTGAAAAAACGTCAGGTGGAAGACCTGATCGGGAAGGCCGGATTTACATTTTCTGTGGAAGACATCTATGCCAGTCCTCTCTCCCGCGGCTACCGCAACAAGATGGAGTACACCTTCGGCGATGAGGAAAAGGACGGCCCGCTGGCGTTGGGGATGCACCGCAAAAACAGCTTCTATGATATCGTTTCCCTCAGGGACTGCCGCATCGCAGATCCGGATTTTACCACCATTCTGCAGGCAGTCCTTCGGTATTTTACGTCCGTCGGCGCCTCTTACTACCACAAGATGCGCAAAGAAGGTTTCCTGCGCCATCTGGTGCTTCGCCGTTCCGTAAAGACCGGCGATATTCTCGTAAATCTGGTCACCACCACCCAGTCGGAGCTGGACGATGACGCCTTCGTGCAGATGCTCACATCGACCCGGATTGACGGCCGGATCGTCGGCATCCTGCACACGGAAAACGACAGCCCCGCCGATGTGGTACAGAGCGATAAGACCCGCCTGCTGTACGGGCAGGACTATTTCTATGAATATCTGCTGAACCTGCGGTTTAAGATCTCACCGTTCTCCTTCTTCCAGACCAACACACTGGGGGCGGAAGTGCTCTATGAGAAGGTGGGCGAATACGTGGGAGACACGAAGGATAAGCTCATCTACGACCTCTACACCGGCACCGGCACCATCGCCCAGATGATGGCACCATACGCCCGCAAAGTGGTCGGCGTCGAGATCGTCGAGGAGGCCGTGGAGGCCGCCCGCCGAAACGCTCTGGATAACAACCTGTCCAATTGTGAATTTATCGCCGGCGACGTCCTCAAGGTTGTGGATAACCTCACCGAGAAACCGGACATGATTATCCTCGACCCGCCCCGCGATGGCGTTAACCCGAAGGCCCTGCGCAAGATCATCCGCTTCGGCGTGGACGAGATGGTCTACGTCAGCTGCAAACCGACCAGCCTCATGCGCGACCTTGAGATGCTCTACGAGGCCGGCTACGAGGTAAAACGCTGCTGCCTCGTTGATATGTTCCCGAATACCACGGGGGTGGAGACTATCGTACTTCTTTCCTGGCATAATTGAATACGGTAATATGGAAAAGCATCTGTCGCGGCAGATGCTTTCTTTTTACTGGAAAAATATAGCAAAAAGTAGTATAATGTCAAAGTATAATACTTTTGTTGACAAGGGGGGATGATATGTGCTGTTGTTTTCAACAATTTTAGATATCAATGAATCAATGACAAAAGATGATTTCATCCGATTGGTTATTGAATGGAATCAGGGCAGTCCTCATGTGAGTAATATCATTCCGGGGATAGAGTGGAACGGAGAGCGCAATATACGGTTTGGCGATGACAGGCTGTGGCTTGCCATTGAAGAATATCGTAATCAAAATATAATCGCAGTCAGATATGAAAAGCAGGAGGGGGACGGCTCTGTCTGGGATACAGATTATGTCATGAACTTTACTACAATGAAAATGGCGGTTCGTCTTGACAGAAGTTATACGCAGGAAGCTCTGGCATCGGGTTCCAGATTTTCAACACCTTATTTTATCACCTTGCTTATGGAGCGTGGGTATTTGAAAAAAGACGGGGATCTGGCGGTGCTTCAAACTCCGGTGATAATTGATGAAGATAATCTGGAGCTCGTTTCTGAAATCATTAATGGTAATAAGCGGTACAAGCTTCCGGTCGTGTACATATCCAGAACATACTGCGACGAGGATCCTGTTAATGTCAGGCTGCTGGCGGGCCGGCTAAAAGGCGTGGCACACGTGCTTGTGCAGAAAAGCAATGTAACTAATCCGCGTCTGAAAAAAATGTGCAGTGACCAGAATGAATACTACGGCGCGATCGGCATCTATTACCCAAATCAGGCGCTTGGTCATCGGCGATATTTGTATCGAAGCTCGATCGGTTTTGATACATTTCTTTCAGAAAAGGTTGTCCGGGATGTCATACAGTACAGCAATTTGCAGAGGATAGATTCTCTTTATACATGGCAGGGCGTCAATAATGCAGTTCTTAAGGACAGGCTTGCCAGTCAGAGGGCGGACCGTCTGGCAGCCGAAGCGGCACAAAAACGGGCCGAACAGGAAGCGACCCATCTTCTGGATACATTGGATGAAGAAGAACGAAGAATTCGAAAGCAGGCATTTGATGACGCCCGCTCGGAAGCCAATAAAATTCTGGATAGTTTTGATGAAGATATAGCGCGCCTGCAAAATCAGATAGAAGAATTGACAAAAACCAATGAGGTTTTGCGTCTGGAGAATCAGGGATTGAAGGCAAAGCTGGATTCCTCCGATTCAGTGCCAGTCATATATATGGGAGATGAGTATGAATTTTATCAGGGTGAGGTAAAAGATATCATTCTTTCGGTACTATCAGACGCCCTTTCCAAAATACCGCAGAAATCAAGAAGGATGGATATCATTAAAGATATCATTGACTCCAACGATTATCAGAGAATAAACGAAAAAAAGGCAGACGAAATAAAGCGCCTGCTGAAAAACTACAGTGGCATGTCGGGGAAATTGAAAAAAGCGTTGATTGATCTCGGCTTTAATATTGCAGAAGAGGGTAAGCATTGTAAAGTGACTTATTACGGAGATGAAAGATACCAGACTGTTTTTGCAAAAACACCAAGCGATGGCCGCTCAGGAAAGAATAATGCGCAGGTCGTTATCAGGATGTCTTTTTGATGGAAATGTGTCAAAAAAAAGTTTGATATATATAAGATTTGCCCTGCATCCGGGGCGAAGAAAACAGGATATAGAATAAATGTACAGGGAGTTGATAATCATGTCGTATACGAAACTAAGTAAATATATGAGCCTGATCCTGCGTCATAAGCCGCAGGTCATCGGCATCACGCTGGACGAGCACGGGTGGGCGGACGTCAATGAGCTGATTGCGGGGATTGCGAAGCACAATATGTTCAACAGAGAAATTCTGGAAGAAATCGTCCGGACCGACGCGAAAGGGAGATATTCCTTCAACTCGGACCGGACGAAAATCCGCGCCAATCAGGGACACTCTATCCCGGTGGACCTGGAGCTCTCACCTCTGGAACCACCGGAGATTCTCTGGCATGGCACCGGAGAGAAATATGTATCGTCCATCGATCAGACGGGCCTGAAACCGGGGCGGCGCATATACGTGCATCTGTCGCTGGATGAAGCGACGGCGAAGGTTGTAGGCAGCCGCCACGGCAGGCCGGTGATCTACCGGGTACGGAGCGGAGAAATGTATCGGGACGGCCTGGAGTTCTTCTGCTCCGTCAACGGAGTCTGGATGACGAAGCAGGTGCCGGTCAGGTATCTCAATAAGATAGAGAATATATAAATAGAAAATTAAAAACAGAAATAAAGGGGAGCAGAAAATGTATATCTGCTCCTCCTGTAATTTTACTCCTTCCCGGCTTCCATCTGTGCTGTTTCTCTCAGCTTCTCGATGGCTTCCTCCGAAAGCGCCGTCGCCTTCCTGATAAATGCATTGTCTTTTCCCATGAGGATCAGGTTGCCTGCCACTTCTGCGATACCGCGTTCCATGCCGGTTTTCATGCCGCGCTCTTCAAACATATAGGACAGATTACACATCGTATCGATCTCCCTTCCATATCCATCGTCCATAGTTATCCCGTAGTCTTCTTCCAGTTCTCTTTTGATCTCTTCCTTGCTCTTTCTGGATGAGAATAAGATGTTCAGCATCCGGA
>DXEQ01000153.1 GCA_019114885.1 Candidatus Anaerobutyricum stercoripullorum | reverse complement strand
AGAGAATTCACCACATATGTGGAAAAGTACCCCTTCTGCCGGACTGTGTCGTCCGGTCGGAGGGGATTTTTTATTTCTATAGAAAATACGTTTCTATGCAATAAAACGTTTTGATAGCTGAACGTGCCAGTTCGGCAATGTAAAACAGGAGATATATATGGAAGATAGAACAATATTTGAACAGAGAAAAGAAATGATCCGGAACATGATCTATGATGAGGAGTACATTCCCTTAAAGTTTAAGGAGATGGCCTATCTGATGAATGTTCCGCATAATGACAGAGAAGAATTAAAAGAGGTGCTGGACGCTCTGATATCGGAGGGCAGCGTGGAACTCACGGCCCGGGGCAAGTACGTCCGTGCCGGCAAAGACAGTCTGGTCGGTGTATTTACCGCGCACCCGAGGGGATTCGGATTTGTGACAGTGGAGGGCGAACCGGAGGATATCTTTATCCCGGCTCCTTATGTGAACGGAGCGTTTCATAAAGACCGGGTGCGGGTGAAGGTCACCCGGGAAGGCCACGGCGACGGACGCCGGAGAGAGGGCGTCATCGTAAAGGTTCTGGAGAGAGGCACAAAGACTCTGGTGGGAACTTTCATGCAGAGTAAGTCCTTTGGTTTTGTCCGCCCGGATGATACCCATTACGGACAGGACATTTTTATCGCAAAAAGGAACTGCGGCGCAGCCATGAATCGTGATAAGGTAGTGGTACATTTACTGGACTATGGTTCTGAGAAAAAGAAGCCGGAGGGCGAGATTGCGGAGATCATCGGCAATGCCAATGATCCGTCCACGGATATCACGGCCATCGTACGGGCTTTCGGGATTCCCGATACATTTTCTGACGAGGTGATGCGGGAAGCGCGCGCCGTCCCGGCTGAGGTGGAACTGCCAAAAGGAGCAAACCGCACCGACTACCGCGATCTGCTCACGGTGACCATCGACGGAGAGGACGCCAAGGATCTGGACGACGCCATCACCCTTCGCCGAAATGGCAGCGGCTACGTGCTGGGCGTTCACATCGCCGATGTGAGCCACTATGTGACGGAAGGCTCCGCTCTGGATAAGGAGGCACTGAAACGGGGCACCAGCGTGTACCTCTGCGACCGGGTGATTCCCATGCTGCCACGGGAGCTGTCCAACGGAATCTGTTCCCTGAACGCCGGTGTGGACCGGCTGGCCTTAAGCTGTGTGATGGAGCTGGACGCGAAAGGAAATGTACAGGGTCACAAGATTGTGGAATCGGTCATCCGTGTGGATAAACGGATGAGCTATACCGGCGTCAACGCCATCCTAAACGGACAGCCGCACCCGGAAGGGGAGCGGGAAGAGATTCGGGATCTGTGTTTTCTCATGAAAGAGGCGGCGGCCATCCTGAAAGAGAAGAGAAGAAAACGGGGAGCCATCGACTTTGATTTCCCGGAATCCAAGATTCTCCTCGATCCGGAGGGCCACCCGGTGGATATCCACCCTTATGAGAGAAATGTGGCTACAGATATCATTGAGGACTTTATGTTGCTGGCCAACGAGACGGTGGCGGAAGATTATTTCTGGCAGGAACTGCCGTTTGTATACAGAACCCATGAGGAGCCGGACCCGGAGAAGATTGCCCGGCTGGACACATTTATCCGCAATTTCGGTTTCTATATGAAGACGGGGCGGGAACATTTTCACCCGAAAGAGATCCAGAAGCTGTTGTTCTCTCTGGAGGGAGAACCGGAGGAAGCGCTGATCAGCCGTCTGGCCCTGCGCTCCATGAAACAGGCGAAATATACCACACTGAACCTGGGACATTTCGGACTGTCCACGCAATATTATACGCATTTTACTTCCCCGATCCGGCGCTACCCGGATCTGCAGATCCACCGGATCATCAAGGAAAACATCCACGGCCGTCTCAACACGAAGCGGACGGAGCACTACGAGCGGATTCTTCCGTCAGTGGCCGAGCAGAGTTCCCGTCTGGAACGGCGGGCGGACGACGCAGAGCGGGAAGTGGAGAAGCTCAAAAAAGTGGAATACATGCATAACTTCATCGGAAAGACCTTCGACGGCGTCATCTCCGGCGTCACCGCCCGGGGCTTCTTCGTGGAGCTTGACAACACGGTGGAAGGCATGGTCGCCATCGAGCATCTGCTGGATGACTACTACCTCTTTGACGAACAGCAGTACCGCCTTGTCGGAAAAGAGACCGGACGGATATTCACCCTCGGTCAGAAAGTCCGCGTGACCGTTTTGTCAACGGACAAGCTTCGCAAAACCATCGACTTTGTACTGGAAGAATTCTCTGAGGACGCCGGCTGGGATGTCCACGGCAGCCGATATGCTGCCGGAGCAGAGACCGTAGAACCAGCTGACCCGGACGCGGAGGACGAGATTCTCTTCGATGGCACCGAGGAAGAATGGTACTCCGACGACGAAGAAGGCTATATCAGCAGCAAGGACGATATCGCAAAAAATGACTGGCTGGACGACGAAGAGACCAACCGTCTCCTGAACCTTTACGCCGGTAAAAATATCCGGGAGATCTGACCGGCAGACCAACAAAAAGACAGCGAAGGAGTGAAAACAGTGGCAAAATCAGAAAGTATCCGCCTCATTGCCAACAACAAGAAGGCGTACCACTATTATTTTATAGATGAAAAATATGAAGCGGGCATCGCCCTCCACGGCACGGAGGTCAAATCCCTGCGCATGGGCAAATGCAGCATCAAAGAATCCTTTATCACCATCCACCACGGAGAAGTGCTGATCCAGCACATGCACATCAGCCCCTACGAAAAAGGCAACATCTTTAACAAAGACCCTCTGCGCACCAGAAAGCTTCTCCTCCACAAGGCGGAGATTCGCAAGCTGGAAAACCAGGTTAAGATGAAGGGATACACCATCATGCCCCTGAAAGTCTACTTAAAAGGCAGCCTGGTCAAGGTGGAGATCGGCCTTGCCCGGGGCAAGAAGCTCTACGACAAACGACAGGATATCGCCAAAAAAGATGCCCAGCGGGAAGCACAGAGAGACTTCAAGGTGCGGAATCTGGGGTGAGGGGGAATTTTCCTCTTGACAAATCCACCCAGATAAGTATAATAAATGTACCACGGTCATCGACCGTGCTATGCGAATCTGTGTTCCGCATACCAGTAAGGGCTTGTACTGGTTTCGACGGGGATCTTGAACGCAGGGCAGCCATCCGTGGTCCGGGACCACGTTAAAACTCGGAATTAAATATAAACGCTGAAGATAATAATTTAGCATACGCTGCCTAAGTTGCAGCTGTCGGACCCGGCACACCCACAGGCCGGGACCCCGGCATCGATTATGTGGGACCCTCATATCCGTAAGCTTTGCCGGGTATGAAGTATGATGAAGCTACTGAAGTCCGGAGTTTGTCTTTAGACGCCGGATGGAGGGAATGTTAAAATAGAGACTGTGATGGGAGACACCGTACGGAATAGGTTTTCGGACAGGGGTTCGATTCCCCTCAGGTCCATTGAGACTGCGTTGTTTTATTCGCTTTTCTTACCATTAAAACAAGAGTCATTCAAAACAAAAAAGCATGGGAGATATTATTTTGATGCAGATAATATTTCCCATGTTTCTTTTTTGC
>DXEQ01000019.1 GCA_019114885.1 Candidatus Anaerobutyricum stercoripullorum | reverse complement strand
GTGCGCCAAAGGGGAGGGAACAGGGAGAATGAAGCTTCCAACTGCCAAAGAGCTGACAGAATATATGCTGGAATCCCTTCTCTGCTTCAGGTCATGAAAAAAGAGGACATATTTTTATTTGAAGAACAGATGGAGGTCGATCAGCTCCTTTTCCTCATGACAAAAACTCTGGTATCACGGGGGATTGTGAAAGCACTGTACCCGGTGAATATCCTGCACCTGCTTTATACAATGGGTGCATATGGGGAAATCTCCAAAGGGGTTCTTTTTTGTGTCCGGAGAAGAGCTGTACAAAAGTATCGCACAGATTTTGTCGGCAGAAGAATGAAAAACAGAAGCGGACACGTAAAAAATGGGATTCGGACAAGTGGATGAACAAGATAACATAAACAAAAAAATCCCTGCAGCAGTTCAAATGCATTGAATCTCTGCAGAGATTTCTTCTATATTTATTCCAGATTCAGCTTCTTCGTCATAATGTATTTTGTCACAAAGAAGCAGACAAAAGTGGCGATGATCTCACACAGCAGTATGATGAGAAACATCGGGGTCAGAAGACTACCGAGATAATACATCGTTTCCGCGCCGGTCATACCGGTGGTGTCTATATTGGCGACGCCAAATCCGATTCCGGTCAGCGCCAGAACGACGGCGGAAAAAATCTGTATGGCAACGTAGCTTATGATGTAGACGCCGATGGCTCCGAGGATCTTATGATTCGGGACAAGGCTTCCCACTGCCACGCAGAAATACAGGTGCAGGATCGTCAAGAATGGAGACAAAAGCAGCATAATAAGGAAGATCCAGCAGAAAGCCGGCAGCGCGGACAGATAATGGAAGAAACGTCCAAGCGCCGGCAGCAATACGGACATAAAATCTCCGTTTGCAAACATGATAAGCATCGCCACGACCAGCACAATAAAATCAATGACGGTCCACAAAAGACCGGTGAGCCCTTTGGAGACGATGATCTGCGCCGGTGTGACCGGCAGAGTGTGGGTCAGATATCCCTGCTCGGTAAATACATTTTTATAAAATCGGTAGCCGATATATATGGATGTAAATACGGCCGCGCAAAAGAGAATCAGCATGAGGAAGAAGATAAGAAGGCCGGCGATAACACTGACGGCTGTTCCTGCTCCCGCGGATGTTGCCACATCAAAGCCTCCGCTTGCCTCAAAGAAGATGCGGGACAATATGGCAAAAATAAGTATGAATCCGTGGAGGACGAGCAGCAGCTTCGATATCGCCTTCCATTCGTGTTTGAATAATTTTCCTAACATTTGAACACCTCCCGGAACAGATCATCGACGGACTTGCCTTCTTTGCAGCGGATGGTTTCCACTTCTTCCTGCATGGTGATGTGACCGTCTTTAATGAAGACCACTTCGTCCAGAATATTTTCCACATCGGTGATGAGGTGGGTGGACAGCAGGATGGTGGCGTCCGGTTCGTAGTTGCCGATGATCGTACTTAAAATGTAATCTCTCGCTGCCGGGTCCACGCCGGCAATCGGTTCATCGAGACAGTAGAGCTTCGCCCGACGGCTCATCACAAGGATAAGCTGTACCTTTTCTTTGTTACCTTTGGACAATGTCTTGATCCGGGCAGATGGTTCCAGGTGGACCTTTTTTAACATCTGAAACGCCCGCTTCCGGTCAAAGTCCCGATAAAAATCTTCAAAATATTCGATGGCCTCCGTGATCCGCATGGATTCGTCCAGATAGGTCCGCTCCGGCAGGTAGGAGACGATGGACTTCGTCTTCACTCCCGGCGCCATGCCGTCAATCAGCACCTGCCCCTCCGTCGGCGTCAGAAGCCCGTTGATCAGCTTGATCATGGTCGTCTTGCCGCTTCCGTTGGGACCGAGGAGACCGATGATGCGCCCGGATTTCAATGTAAGATTGATGTGATTAAGCGCGGTCTTCTTGCCGTATCGCTTGGTCAGATCCTTACATTCCAGTATGGTCTTCATATCATTTTCCCTCCTTCATAATACGTTCGATCAAGGCGATGGTTTTCTCGGTATCGAATCCCATCTGCTGCATTTTTTCAAAAAAGTCGCGGATCTGGGTCGTGGCCAGTTCCTCTCTCATTTTCTCGATCATAGCGGTATCCTCCGTAATAAATCTTCCGCTGGTGCGCTCGGAGTGCACCAGATCTTCCCGTTCCAGTTCAGCCAGAGCCTTCTGCATGGTGTTGGGATTCACCCCCGCTTCCGAGGCGAAATCCCGCACGGAAGGGAGTCTGGCGCCGGGCTGATACTTCCCGGCGATGATGTCAAGCTGAATCCGCTCGACAATCTGCGTGTAGATAGGCCGGCTTGAATCAAGATTCCATGACATAGAGTCACCTCCTTATATATGTGCCGGGATCGCGGCGGACTGTTGCCGTTCCCCGAAGATTGAAATAGTTATTATTTTCAGAGGTACATTTGGAAAGTCTCTCATGTACTACTGTATTAATAACTTAGTACAATAATACATTCATACAATCCGTTTGTCAAGCACATTTTAAAAAAAGAAATGTACTGCCGGACGGTGGCGGCCAGGGTTATTGTATTCGCCGGAATTCGAATGGCAGAGAGCCCGGAGCGCTGTATCCGAATGGCAGGACGCGTGGCTGCCTGCGCACGCGCCGGATCGTCATGAAATCGACAGAAGTTTGTCGATTGACAGGCAGAAGGTCTTTCTATAAAATAAAGGTCTGGCATGTGGAACAGGGGGGTTCACTGAAGAATTGTTCCTGAGCATGTGCAAAAAAACGAGTAATGACAAAGTGGAAGATAAGGAAGGATACGTACCATGGATAAGAATGAAAAGTGGCTCCAGTGGGCAGTGGAACTGCAGGCGCTGGCTCAGGCGGGGCTTTATTATACGGAAGGAGACTTTGATAAGGAACGCTATGAGCGCATCCGGGAGATCGCGGCGGAGATGGTCGCCAGCAAGACGGACCTTTCTATGGATAAGGTGACGGATCTGTTCTGTGACGAGAGCGGTTATCAGACGCCGAAGCTGGATACCCGGGCAGCTATCTTTCAGGAGGATAAGATTCTTCTGGTGCAGGAGAAGAGCGGGCTCTGGTCCCTGCCGGGCGGATGGGTTGACGTCGATGTGTCCGTGATGGAGAATACCATCAAGGAGGCAAAGGAAGAAGCCGGACTGGACGTCACGGCAGATCTGGTCATCGCGGTGCAGGACAGAGAGAAACATAACCTGCCAATCTATATTCATAAGATCTGTAAGATTTTTGTGCTCTGTTCTGTGGTTGGCGGGCAGTTTGAGCAAAACAGTGAGACGATTCAGAGCGGGTATTTTGCGTTGGATGAACTGCCGCCGCTTTCCGAAGATAAGAATAACGCAGAGCAGATCGCCATGTGCTTTGACGCCTATCACCACGCGGATACGTGGAAGACCATACTGGAATAGGAAGTGTCGAAGCGCCGGCAGATAAACGGCCGGGAAGAATATGTCCTGTGCCGGCAAAAAGATGCGGGAGTATCATTTATTGCTGGTCGCCGTGTGAACAGTA
>DXEQ01000152.1 GCA_019114885.1 Candidatus Anaerobutyricum stercoripullorum | reverse complement strand
ACGGAAGTCAGCCGGACACAGGGAGATTATATATTATGCTAGAATTAAAAAATATCAGCTATATTGTTGAAGGTGATAAAGAGATTCTGGAGGATGTGAGCTTATCGATCGATGATAAGTTCGTGGCCATTACCGGACCCAACGGCAGCGGCAAGTCCACGCTGGCCAAGCTGATCGCCGGAATCATCCATCCGACAGCCGGAAGGATTTATCTGGACGGCGAGGATATCACCGATCTGAATATCACAGAGAGAGCCAATAAGGGAATCAGCTATGCGTTCCAGCAGCCGGTACATTTTAAAGGGCTTAAGGTAAAGGATCTGATCTCGGTGGCTTCCGGCAAGACCATGTCCATCAAGGAGATCTGCGATGTGCTGTCTGAGGTAGGACTCTGTGCCAGAGATTATGTGAACCGGGAGCTGAACGGCAGTCTCTCCGGCGGAGAGCTCAAGCGAATCGAGATTGCCATGATTCGCGCCAGAGCGACGAAGCTGTCGGTATTTGATGAGCCGGAGGCCGGCATCGACTTATGGAGTTTCAACAGTCTGATTCATGTTTTTGAGGAACTTCATGAGAGGACAGAAGGTACCATCCTGATCATTTCACATCAGGAGCGGATTCTGGAGATCGCGGATAAGATCATTGTCATCAACGGCGGACATGTGGAGAAAGTGGGCAGGGGAGAAGACGTGATCCCGGGCCTTCTTTATAAGTCGTCCGCCTGCCAGAAGCTGAAACCGGAAGCCCGATAAGGCGGAGGCAGTACAGGAGTATGTTACAGGAACAGGGACCGAAGCGGTTCCGGTCAAAGAAAAGCAGGGGATGAAAGATTATGGATTTAATACAGAAAGAGCTGCTGGAGCAGGTGGCTGATCTTCACGGCGTTCCGGCCGGCGCATATAATATTCGCGCCAACGGAGTATCAGCAGCGAGAAACACAACAGCCAATATAGATATTATCACCAAAGAAGATAAACAGGGTATTGATATCATCATCAAGCCGGGCACGAAGCATGAGAGCGTGCACATCCCGGTGGTGCTGAGTCAGAGCGGCCTCACGGAAGTGGTCTACAATGATTTTTATATCGGTGACGACTGTGACGTGACCATCGTGGCAGGCTGTGGTATCCACAATGGCGGCGGAAGCCTCACAAAACATGACGGCGTCCATACCTTTTATGTGGGCAAGAATGCAAAGATCCGTTATGTGGAGAAGCATTATGGCAGCGGTGAGGGTACCGGCGAGAAGGTTATGAATCCGGAGACCGTTATCCATATGGATGAGAATTCATACTTCTATATGGATACCGTACAGATTAAGGGCGTGGACAGCACGGACCGCGTGACTACGGCAGATCTGAAGGCGGGAGCCAAGCTGGAAGTATCTGAGAAGCTGATGACCCACGGAAAACAGACGGCAAAGACAGCCTTTGACGTACAGTTAAACGGCGAGGGCAGCAGCGCCAATGTTATTTCCCGTTCTGTGGCCCGGGGAGATTCTTTCCAGGATTTTCAGGCCAAGATCAGCGGCAATACCGCCTGTGCCGGACACAGTGAGTGTGACGCCATCATCATGGATAATGCCAGAGTGAGCGCGACGCCGGAACTGGAGGCCAACAACATTGACGCGGAGCTGATTCACGAGGCGGCCATCGGAAAGATTGCCGGTGACCAGCTCATCAAGCTGATGACACTGGGGCTGACAGAAGCGGAAGCAGAAGAGATGATCATTTCCGGATTCTTAAAGTAGGTCCGGAGACAGTACCCCCAATGATTGTTTAGGATAGACAGGAGGCGACAGCAATGAGACAATGCATGGATGCGAAGAATCTCCATCAGAGACTGAACCGGATTCAGGGGCAGATCAAGGCCATTGACAAGATGGTCGATCAGGATGTGCCCTGTGAAGACATCCTGATTCAGGTCAATGCGGCCAAGTCTGCTCTCCACAAGGTGGGACAGATCATTCTCGAGGGACATCTGAATCACTGTGTAAGAGACGGTATAGAGCACGGTGATGCGGACAAGACCATTGCTGATTTTGCCAGAGCAGTGGAGTATTTTTCGAGATTATAGCAGGCGGGAGGAGATAAAATGGCTGCCTATGAACAGGAGATAAAACAATACGAGACAAAGATGCGCGCTGCCGAGACCATGACGGGTCTCCTGACCGCCATGTCTTCCTGGCAGAGTTTCGCGGATTCCCGCGGGCTGTCTGCTGAGGAAAGAAGACCGGTGGACCAGGCTTATATGGAGGCCGAGGCACGTCTGATCACACAGGTGAAGCCTACTCTGTGGTAAGAGCGATGCCCGCGCAGTGAAACAGATACCAAAAGGCTGCTGCAGCCACTGTGGTTCGCACAAAATATAGCATGTATTCGGTGGAAGGCCATCTATATTTTGCGGCGGACAGTGATCTGCGGCAGCCTTTTCTTTCATGAAAGATATTACTTCCGCAAGAGAAAATATTGTGCCGGAATCATACCGTATCAGAGAATCAGCCGGATACGATTCGGAATCAGTCAATCACCTCTCCGGAGAGAATCCACGGAGCCGGTTTCGCCTCGAAAACGTTCTTGCGATTCAGCTTGGACATGGAAATCTGAATGACTTCGCTGCGGGAAATGTGATACTTCTCAAAAATACGAAGGATGGAAGAGAGAATATCCAGTTCCAGCGTGTAGACCACGAACTTCATCTGTGGATTGATCTTCAGCAGGTTCTGCACCTCCTCCTCGAATCTCTCAGTGGCTACAATGAAAGAGAGAGACGGTACAGGAAGATTCCGCATGGAAGCCCGGCTGGTGTCGTCCACGATGATGACGTTGGTGAGACCGAACTTGTTGATATTTTCCTCCATGGAATACCGGTCATGTTTATTGTACTCTACGGCAATGATCTGACCGTCGCTGGCGATCATGGCCGATTCCACAGCGATACTTTCACCGCTGATGATGCAGATGGTGTCCTGATCGTCCAGATGCAGCTTATTGACGATGATGGAGCGGATCTCGCTCGCCACGTAGCGGACAGAACCCTGCGAGAAGTTGTCGTTCTGCATGCCAATCCGGTAGGAACTCCGGGAATTCGGATTGAAGATCAGCATGATGGACGGGCCGGTGATCTCCGTGTCGATCATCTCAGATAACTTGCAGATGTTGACGCCGCCCTCCGGTGTGAGACCGGTCTTGAACCAGATATCGCAGTCGCCCAGACCGTAATCCCACAGATTAAAGAAGAAGTTGGGATCGCCGGCATCGGCAAAGACGAGCACCCGCTTGTGGGTTTCGATGGTCGGGATCAGGTTTTTTTGTTTTTTGCTGATATCGATCAGTTTGATCTTTTCAATATCCAGTCCCGCCTTTTTTGCAAAATACTCAAGCCAGGACAGGATCTGTGCGTTGGTGAAAGAAGATCTGTTGTCAGACATGAGAGAACCTCCTTATATTATAGTATGGTCGTTGTACATTTCGTGTATATTACCGGAAATGTATCCGGTCTTTTGGTA
>DXEQ01000151.1 GCA_019114885.1 Candidatus Anaerobutyricum stercoripullorum | reverse complement strand
AGAAGTTAACCTCGTTGGAGAAGGATGTTCCGCCGTTACCTGGTGTAGCGATAGCGATAGGATCAATTGTAGCAGTCTTAGCAGCTGTATCCGCTAATACGATACCGATACCAGCAGGAGCGCCTACGGTGATACCGAATGCTTTACCAACAACAGCGCCGAATGCTTTCTCTAAGCAGTAGGAAGCACGTGCTGTGTACTGGAACTCCAGATGTCCAGCGGAGTTGCCGTATACATCACCCATCTGTTTCTCAACAAAGCTTAATGCAACCTCAACAGCTCTTCTTGCATCGGAAACGTCCTCAGCACCGAAGATTGTCAGGGAACCATGTCCTGCGCCGCCTTCTGTATCTCTTGGGCACTCGCAGAGAACGATCTCTGTATTTGTAGCTTTTACTGCTTCGTCACATGCGAAGATCTGTGGGCCTGCACCAACACGGTCGGAAATAATACCGATAGAACGATATTTAGGATCGATTTTCAGTAATTCATGAACACTGTAGTCAAGGTTAGCAATAACAAGACCGATTGTGTGGCCTAAAGCTGTTCCAACGTACTCAGTTAATCCGCAGAGGTCCTCGTTGATTCCCTTAGGAGTCGGAGCTGCGATAGTTGTATCATTAGCGAAAGCACTTTCAGCCTGAGTGCCACCCATTTTTTTCATAACTTCGTCCATGATTTTAGCCATCATTTCATCTTTCATTGAATTATACCTCCATTAATAATTGATCAGACTAGGACTAAACTTATTGTGGTAAGATCTTTTCTACGTCTGTATGTGGTCTTGGGATTACATGGCTGGATACAACAGTACCTACTTTGTCAGCAGCAACTGTGCCGGCGTCAACAGATGCCTTAACAGCTCCTACGTCACCTCTAACCATTACAGTAACTAAACCTGATCCGATTTTCTCATATCCCACCAGTGTTACGTTTGCTGATTTAACCATGGAATCGGCTGCTTCGATTGCGCCAACCAAACCTTTGGTTTCAATCATTCCTAAAGCTTCTTTCTGCATAATTGACCTCCTTATAAAAATTCTTGTCTGTCTGGATAGGACAGACTACCTTTGGTTGATTTACAGGATAGTATCATTATATAGCAACTTTCACAAAATTACTTGGCGTTTTCCTATAATTTTTAGCCTTTAAATATACACAATATTCAGAACGCCAATCTTCGACATGATACTTTGTTGACATTTTTCCGGTGGAACTGCAAAACAATTCCGCCCCCTATGTCTATTATTTTGCAATGTGATCAAGGATTCTGTTGACATCGTCTGCAGTAACCTTTCTCGGGTTCGCCTGGGTACATGCGTCAGCCAGTGCCCGGCGTACGATCTCGTCTCTGTTTGCCTCAAACTCTTCCAGGGTAACGCCGCATTCTGTGATGCACATCGGGCGGTCCATGTATTTGAGAAGACGGTTGATCTCAGAGATCAGGTTGGATACGCCGACCTTGACCGTTGGCGCCGGCAGTCCCACGATACGGGCAAGGCGCTGATATTTCTTGGCGGAATCGTTGCTGTGTTTTGCCGCCTCTCTGTCCATATCCGCGTTAAAGTAGATGACATGCGGAAGCACGAGGGCGTTGGCCCGGCCGTGCGGAATATGGAAGATGGCGCCCAAAGCATGCGCGATACCATGGTTCAGGCCAAGATTTACGAGGCTGAATGCCATACCTGCCAGACAGGAAGCTCTGTGCATCTTGTCTCTCGCCTTGATGTCATAGCCGTTGCGGTATGCCCGCGGCAGAAACTCAAAGGCAAGCTCCGCAGCCTTCTCCGCCAGACAGTCGGAACAATCGCTGGCCGTCTCGGATACATATGCCTCGATGGCGTGAGTGATCACGTCCATTCCGGTATCCGCTGTGATAAATGGCGGAGCTGATTTTACCAGTTCCGGATCGAGGATCGCGATATCCGGCATCAGACTCTCGTCGATCAGAGGAATCTTCACTCCCGTCTTCGAATCGGTAACCACCGCAAACTGCGTTACCTCGGAACCGGTTCCGCTGGTGGTCGGGAGGGCAATCAGCTTTATTTTCTTTGTGCTCTCCGGATTCTGTGCAAGCTCGATCTTTCTGGCCATGAAGACGATCGCCTTCGCCGCGTCGATGGAGGAGCCACCTCCCAGGGCGACAACCACGTCGCACTCCTTGTCCTGAAGGAAATCAATTCCTCTCTCAATCAAATCCATCGGCGGGTCAGGAATAACCTCGCTGAACACGGAAACTGAATTACAGTTCGATAACTTTTTAAGAATCATATCCGCCATTCCTGAATCCACCATGAACTTGTCTGTGATCAGAACCGCGTTCACATCCTTCACTTCAAGCAGGGCATCAATGGCATCCTCACTGAAAAGCACTTCAGTGGAAAGCTTAAACCGTTTCATTTTCCTCCTCCTTTCTTATCCTGTATTTTTCTCTATACTCAGACGGCGTCAATCCGGTTTTCTTTTTGAAAGCCTTACTGAAGTAATTCGCTTCATTGTACGCCAGATCCAAGGCAATATTAAGCACCGGTATGTCGGTGTTCACGAGCATCTCCTTCGCCAGGTCCATCTTCCGGTCCGTGACGTAGGTGATGAAATTAACCCCCATCTCTTTCTTAAAAATCTTGCTGAGATAGTAGGTGCTGATGTTGACGTGGTTGGCCACGTCCTCCAGACTGATGCCTCTCTTCAAATTCCTCTCGATGTAGTCCACAACGGACTTCATGCCGCCGTCGGACAGCTTCCCTTTGATGTTCATCTTGTCAAAGAGGATGTCCACCATCTTGACCACCTCGTTGTAGGCATCATGTTTATTATTGTAAAGAAGATATTTGATCTTCAGCTTCTCCATCTGCATCACAAGCTCGTTCGTATCGCTGATATTCAGCTCTTCCGCCGTGCGGACGATCATTTTGGCCAGATCCTGCAGGCGCTTGGAGATCACATTCACATCGTGATGTTCTAAATATAACTGGTCTATGTACTCTCTTAAAAGGTCTACAGTAGCCTTATAAGAGCACTTTCTTAATTCCACTTCCAGCCTGGACAACAATTTATTACTCTTGTCTGTCTGCGTGCCTTCCCCGAGCCTTCCGGCAAAGGCCTTGACCGAGTCAAGGAGCACCTCTTTGCGTATCGGCTTCAGGAGAAAATCATCCACCTTCAGCTTGATCGCCTTGTGGGCGATATTGAAGTCATCGTAAGCGGTGGTGATGATGATCACAGCCTGCGGCAGCTTCTTTCTGGCATATTTGATGACTTCCATGCCGTCGATGCCGGGGATGTTGATATCCACCAGGATCAGATTGATATCGCAGTTCCCGATCATCTCCACGGCCTCATACCCGCTTTTCGCCTCTCCGACGATCTCCACATCCGGCAGATTCTCCTCGAGAAATATCTTCATTGAGGTTCTTTCCAGTTCCTCATCCTCCACAATTAAAATACGGTACAAAACGCCACCGCCTTTCTACTGAATTTTTAACGGCACCTTTATGGTCACCTTCGTCCCCTGAGACGGCTTGTTCTCGCTCTCGATCACGAGGGCGTAATCGTGTCCGAAACAGTGGATCAGACGGTTGTTGATATTATAAATGCCGACGGCCCCCTCTTTTTCATTCCTGTAGGCGTCGCCGCGCAGGATGCTGGTGATCCTCTCCGGAGCCATACCGTCCCCGTCGTCGATCACATCCACATACAGGTCTCCACCCTCCAGACGCGCCTTCACCTGGATCGTCCCTCCGGACGCCCGGTTCTCCACCGCGTGCTTGATGGAATTCTCCACGATGGTCGTCACCGAGAGAAATGGCATCTTCACGGTGTAATACTCCTCCGGCACGTCGACAGAATACTGCAGGCGGCTTCCCAGACGAATCTTCTGTATCTTGAGATAATTGACCACGTAGGCGATCTCATCTCCCAGAGAACTCAGCGGCTGGGTGCTCTTGCGCAGGATATAGCGCATCATATCAGAAAATGCATAGACCACATCCTCCGTCATCTTCGCATTCTCAAAAAAAGCCAGCCGGCCGATCGTATTGAGCACATTAAACAGAAAATGCGGATTGATCTGATAATGCAGCGCCTTAAGTTCAATCTCCCGAAGCGCCTTCTCCATCTCGATCCTGAGCTTTTCTTCTTTGATCAGCTTCAGATCCTTCTCCCGAAGCTCCGCGTCCACCTTGCTGGCGTACTGCTTCTCCACAGAATAATTGTAGCTGTCACACAGAATCTGGGCCACTGCCAGAATCTTCTCCACCGGCATGACCGCCACCTGCTTATAAAGCTCCATGAGCTCCTCGTTATCCTTCCACCCTTCCGTGGCCGGCGCGATCCGCCGCAGATCCTGCAGGTCATTGCTGGTCACCTGCCCGGCAAGGATTGCCCCCACATACTGTCCCTTAATCATGATCGGTATGGCAAAATCAATCAGTCCCGCATGGCAGATATAGGCGTAGGCCCGGCCGATCCTTCTGGCCTTGCGGCCGCCGCAGGCGTCGCAGTAGTGGCATCTCTCCCGGAATTCGTCGTACTTCCGGAGCTTCTCACAAAAAGGGGTAAAATTACTGTACTTTGTTATGGGCGTTCCATTGCAGTCCACACTGACGAAGGCAAGATTGGTCGCCTTCGCCCAGTTATCCTGCAGATTCTGCAGTTCTTTCACATCTATGACATCTTCAATACGTATATTATTTTTATCTGCCATCGATCTGTCCTCCATCTACTGTAGTGTACTGGCACATTTCCTGAAAAACCGGCACATTTTTCAGAAAATGTACCGGCAGGCACTCTATGACTGGTACCTCTTCCTTCTCCCCTTCTTCATCAGATACCGATAGGCTTCTTCCGCGCAGGCACAGGCGTCCTCCGTATAACAGTCGGCCCCGATTTCCCTGGCCTGCTCCTCGTCCATAAAATATCCGCCTACCATAAAATATACACGGCTGCGGATGCCTCTGTCCTCAAAGGCCTCCACCACCGCGCGCATATCCTCCCCCGACCGGGACAGGATCCCGCTCATGCAGACAATCTGCGCCCGGCTGGCGATCGCCTCCTCCAGAAATCTTCTCGGCGAAACATCCACACCCAGATCGACCACATGTATATTTTTACTTTCCATCATCATCTTCACAAGATTCTTGCCGATATCGTGCACATCGCCCTCCACCGTGCCCAGGACCACCGTGCCCACTTCTTTGGAATGGGTGTTCCCGGTATAACGCCGCAGCGACTGCACCCCCTTATCCAGAGCCCTTGTCACGCTCAGGATCTCCGGGACTCCGACCTCCTCCCGCCGGAACTTGTCCGCAATCTGGCCCATCCCCGCGAGAAATCCGTCCTCCAGGATGGTCTGGGCGGGAATCCCCTCCTCCAGAGCCATCTTGACCAGATCCGTGACCCGCTTGCCCTGTCCCCGTTTCAGGGAATCAATAATCTCATCTATGATTGCGCTCATTTTTCTCCTCCAGGCACAAAAAAAGACTCATTTGTTTTATTCTATACTTTTTTGCATGAAAAAGCAAATTTTTATCGGAGATTTTACAAAGTTTTTTATATCCCCAAAATGTTACACAACTTTTAGCCCGTAAAAACGTTATATTTTATTCAACTAATACATATGTTTATAATATTCTTCCCAATCGCAGACAGGGGTGGACAAAAAAGAAAAGAGACCGCCGCCGCGGCCTCCCGGCAAGGGTTTTGCCGGGACCGACCGCCTGCGTCAGTCTCCCATTTGTGTTATGAATTTATAAAATGTGAACCGATTACAGTGTCACCTTTTCCAGATGCCAGATATCTCTTACGTACTCCTCGATGGTTCTGTCGGAGGAGAACTTGCCGCAGTGCGCGGTCTGCATCATGGCCATGCGCGCCCAGCGCTTCTCATCGCGGTAAGCGGCTTCCACTTTCTTCTGCGCTTCTTTGTAGGATTCAAAGTCAGCCAGGATAAAGTACATATCCTTCTGCATCAGCGTATCGTAAAGCGGACGGAACAGATCCGGATTCTCCGGACAGTAGTAACCGTTGATCATCTGTGTCATCACGCGGCGGATATCATCATGGCTGTTGTAGAGATCGGCCGGATGATAATTCTTGTTCTTCTCGTATTCCATAACCTGTTCGGCGGACATACCGAAGATGAAGGCGTTATCCTCGCCAACCTCTTCCACAATCTCCACATTGGCTCCGTCCATGGTTCCGATGGTCACCGCGCCGTTTAACATGAACTTCATGTTACCGGTTCCAGACGCTTCCTTGGAAGCGGTGGAAATCTGCTCGCTGACGTCGGCTGCCGCAAAGATCAGCTCTGCGTTGGATACACGGTAATCCTCAATAAATACAACCTTCACTCTGCCGTTGATGGCCGGATCGTTGTTGACACGGTCAGCCACAGCGTTGATCAGCTTGATGGTCAGCTTGGCGGTATCGTAACCTGCCGCTGCCTTGGCGCCGAAGACAAAGGTACGAGGTACGATATCCATCTCCGGATGCTCTTTGAGCAGGTTGTAAAGGTGCATCACATGCATGATGTTCATCAGCTGCCGCTTGTACTCATGCAGTCTCTTTACCTGACAGTCGAAGATGGAACGAGGGTCCACATCGATGCCATTGTGCTCTTTGATATATTTTGCCAGACGAACCTTGTTCTGGTACTTGATGTTCATAAACTCCTGCTGGCACTTCTCGTCGTCCACATAAACGCCCAGCTTGCTGATATGGGACAGATCTGTGATCCAGTCGTCACCGATCTTGTCAGTTACCCAGGAAGCCAGCAGCGGATTGCCGTGCAGAAGAAATCTTCTCTGGGTGATACCGTTGGTCTTGTTGTTGAACTTCTCCGGCATCATCTCGTAGAAATCTCTCAGCTCACGTTTTTTAAGAATCTCTGTGTGCAGTCTTGCCACACCGTTGACAGAAAAGCTTCCGGCGATGGCAAGGTGAGCCATGCGCACCTGTCCGTCATAGAGGATGGCCATCTTGCGGACCTTCTCCTGATCGCCCGGATATTTTGCCTGGATCTCCATGACAAAACGACGGTTGATCTCCTCCACGATCTGATATACACGAGGGAGCAGTCTGGAGAACAGCTCGATCGGCCATTTCTCAAGCGCCTCCGCCATGATCGTATGATTGGTGTACGCGCAGGTCTTTGTGGTCACATCCCAGGCTTCCTCCCAGGTCAGACCTTCCTCGTCCACCAGAATACGCATCAGCTCGGCAACAGCCACAGTCGGATGGGTATCGTTCAGCTGGAAGCATACCTTCTCATGCAGCTTGCGGATATCGTCGTGGGTCTCTTTGTATTTCTGTACAGCCCTCTGCACGGATGCGGAGATGAAGAAATACTGCTGTTTCAGACGCAGTTCCTTGCCGGCCATATGGTTATCGTTCGGATAGAGTACTTCGCAGATGGTTCTTGCCAGGTTCTCCTGCTCAACCGCTTTCTGGTACTCGCCCTTGTCAAAGGAATCCAGGTTGAAGTTGTTGATGGCCTCAGCGTCCCAGATACGGAGTGTGTTGACAATGCGGTTGCCATAGCCTACAACCGGCATATCGTACGGTACGGCGCGGACGCTCTGATAACCCTTCTGGACAAACTTCGCATGTCCGTTGTGGTTCTCCACATCCACGTAGCCGCCGAATTTTACTTCCATGGCGTACTCGTCTCTCTTGATCTCAAACGGGTTGCCGTCCTTCAGCCAGTCATCCGGCGTCTCGATCTGGAAACCGTTCTCGATCTTCTGCTTGAACATACCGTAGTGGTAACGGATACCGCAGCCATATGCCGGGTAACCCAGCGTTGCCAGAGAATCAAGGAAACATGCTGCCAGACGGCCAAGGCCGCCGTTGCCCAGAGCAGCGTCCGGTTCCTGATCCTCGATCAGGTTCAGATCCATTCCCATCTCTTCCAGCGCTTCGCGCACATCGTCATAGCAGAGCAGGTTGATCATGTTATTGCCCAGCGCTCTTCCCATGAGGAATTCCATGGACATATAATACACGGTCTTCTTGTCTTCTTTTGCGTACTTCTTATGGGTCTCGATCCAGTTGTCAATGATGTCGTCCTTGATGGAGTAAGCCACCGCCTGATAGATCTGCTGTGGCGTCGCCTCGTCCAGGGTACGGCGGAACAACATACGGGTGTTGGATTCTACTTCTTGTTTGAATTTCTTCTTGTTAAAGGTCGTTTTCTTAATCAATGGGGAATCCTCCTAAATCATCTTTTTTCGACGCTGAGCTTCACATGTTCTCCGTTGATATTCCACTCTTTGGAATAGCCCCGCTCTTCGTCGAATACCATCTCGTCTGCCAATACATCCCGTCTGATCACCTCTGCATTGCCGGCCATGATCTCTCTGATCTTATCATTGCCCCCGGCGCAGACCGTGATGTGGTCAGTCACCTCAAATCCGGCTTCCTTCCGCATGGTCTGAATCTTGCTGATGATCTCTCGCACAAAACCTTCCTCAATCAGCTCCGGTGTCAGGTTCGTATCGAGCACAACTGTAACCCCTCTGTCTTCCTGCGATACAAAACCTTCCTTCTGTGTTGTCGTGATTAAAAGCTCCTCCGGAGTCAGGTCAATCTTATCCTCATTCAAAGCAATTGTCAAGACGCCTTCCGTATCCAGCTGCTTTTTCGCCGCGTTTCCATTGATGGAAGCCAGCGCTTTGCTGATCTGACCCAGCTGCTTGCCGTACTTCGGACCGAGGATCCGCAGCTGCGGCTTGAAGGTGTAACCGGCGAACTCGGAAACATCGTCCATGAACTCCACGTTCTTCACATTGAGTTCTTCTTCGATGATCTGTTTATAGAAAATGTTCAGCTCGCTGTCGGCTTTGACAAACATCTGTCCGATCGGCTGGCGGTTCTTGATGCCGGAAGTATTTCTCGCGGCACGGCCCAGAACGACGATGTCAAGAACCTCTGCCATGTCTTTTTCCAGCTGCTCATCGATCATCTCTTCCTTCACTTCCGGGAAGTCGCACAGATGAATGCTCTCCGGCGCGTTTTTGTCCACTGTTCTCACCAGATTCTGGTAGATATCTTCCGTCATGAACGGAATCATCGGAGCCGCTGCCTGGGCGATGGTCACAAGAGCGGTATACAGCGTCATGTAGGCGTTGATCTTATCCTGCTCCATGCCCTTGGCCCAGAAACGATTTCTGGAACGGCGCACATACCAGTTACTCATGTCGTCCACGAAGCTCTGCAGCACCTTCGCCGTCTCCGGAATCTTGTAGTTGTTCAGGTTCTCATCCACTGCCTTCACACTGGAGTACAGACGAGATAAGAGCCATTTGTCCATGACGGACAGCTTCTCATAATCCAGCGTGTATTTTGTCGGGTCAAAGGCGTCGATATCCGCGTACAGTACAAAGAATGCGTAGGTGTTCCAGAGGGTTCCCATAAACTTGCGCTGTCCCTCTGTCACCGCGCCGTCGTGGAACCGGTTCGGCAGCCACGGCGCGCTGTTGGAATAGAAGTACCAGCGGATGGCATCGGCGCCGTGACGCTCCAGCGCGTCAAAAGGATCCACCGCATTGCCCTTGCTCTTGCTCATCTTCTGACCGTTCTCATCCTGCACGTGACCGAGAACAATGACGTTCTCATACGGCGCCTTGTTAAACAGCAGGGTGGACTCCGCCAGCAGGGAGTAGAACCATCCACGGGTCTGGTCCACCGCCTCGGAGATGAACTGTGCCGGGAACTGCTGCTCAAATACTTCTTTATTCTCGAACGGATAGTGATGCTGCGCGAACGGCATCGCTCCGGAGTCAAACCAGCAGTCGATCACTTCCGGTACCCGGCGCATGGTCTTACCGCAGTCCGGACAGGTAAATGTCACCTCATCGATATACGGACGGTGCAGCTCCACCTTTGCCGCATCCGGATTGCCGCTTCTCTCCGCCAGCTCCTGCCGGCTTCCGATGGCTTCCATGTGGCCGCAGCCTTCGCACTCCCATACATTTAACGGAGTTCCCCAGTAACGGTTTCTGGATACGCCCCAGTCCTGCAGGTTGTTAAGCCAGTCTCCAAAACGTCCCTTTCCGATGGACTCCGGAATCCAGTTGATGGTGTTGTTGTTGCGGATCATGTCTTCCTTCACCGCCGTCATCTTGATGAACCAGGACTCTCTCGCATAGTAGATCAGCGGTGTGTCGCATCTCCAGCAGAACGGATAATCATGCTCGAACTTCGGCGCATCAAAGAGCAGTCCCTTCGCATCCAGGTCTTTTAAGATCATCGGGTCCGCGTCTTTTACAAATGTACCGGCGTAATCGGTCTCTTCCGTCATCTCGCCCTTGCCGTTTACGAACTGTACGAACGGCAGATCGTATTTTCTGCCCACCTTGGAGTCGTCCTCACCGAAGGCCGGCGCAATATGAACGATACCGGTACCATCGGACATGGTAACATAGTCGTCACAGGTCACATAGAATCCTTTTTTGTGCTGCTTATCAGCAGCAACGCCCGCTGCGGCAAAGAGAGGCTCGTATTCCTTGCGTTCCAGATCCGTTCCTTTCATGGTGTCAAGAACTTCGTACGCCTTCTCACCTTCTTCGGCCAGCTTGCCGAGCACCTTGTCAAGAAGGGCTTTTGCCATATAGTAGGTATAGCCGTCGGCAGCTTTTACCTTGCAGTAATCCTCCTCCGGGTTCACACAGAGCGCCACGTTGGACGGCAGGGTCCATGGTGTGGTGGTCCATGCCAGGAAGTAAGCGTCCTCGCCCACCACCTTGAAACGTACCACAGCGGAGCGCTCCTTGACAGCCTTATAGCCCTGCGCCACCTCGTGGGAGGACAGCGGAGTTCCGCAGCGAGGGCAGTACGGCACGATCTTAAAGCCCTTATACAGAAGGCCCTTCTCCCAGATGTTTTTTAACGCCCACCACTCGGACTCGATAAAATCGTCGTGATAGGTAACATACGGATTATCCATGTCCGCCCAGAAGCCGACGGTCCCTGAGAAGTCTTCCCACATTCCTTTGTACTTCCAGACGGATTCTTTACATTTGCTGATGAACGGGTCCAGACCGTACTCCTCGATCTGTTCCTTGCCGTCAAGGCCCAGAAGCTTCTCAACCTCCAGCTCCACCGGCAGACCGTGGGTATCCCAGCCGGCCTTTCTCGGCACCATGTATCCCTTCATGGTGCGGTACCGCGGGATCATGTCCTTGATGACACGGGTCAGCACGTGTCCGATGTGCGGCTTGCCGTTGGCGGTTGGCGGTCCGTCATAAAATGTGTAGGTCGGACAGCCCTCTCTCTGTTCCATACTTTTCTTGAAAATGTCATGGTCCTTCCAGAACTTCGCAGTCTCTTTTTCCCGTTCCACGAAGTTCAGATTCGTTGAAACTTTCTTATACATTTTTTCCTCCTGTCACTGATGTTTCCGTGAAATAAAAAAAGCTTCCATCCGTAACAGGATGAAAGCACACGCGTTTCACTATACCACCTTTACATACTATCATATGTCTCTCTTATAACGGTGAGATTCCGTCGTCGCTTACTAAAACCCTTCAGCGGCGCAACTCAGGAGTGATGTTCGGCAATCTCTTACTGGCAGCGGGTTCGCACTGTCCCCGCCTCACTGGGAGCGTTCGGAAATGCTTACTGTCTCCGTCTTTGTTTTTTACTTTTTTGACACTTGTATCATCATATACTACTTGCGCAAAAATGTCAATTATAAATCGGTGGCGTTTTTCATAATATTATGGTAAAATAGCAGACAAACCTTGTGTTAAATGCATAGAAGCATCTGCCATAAGGGAATACTACACTTTATTATAGAAAGAAACCGACTGATTTCTTCTTAAATACCATGACGGAAAGGAGTCCACATGATTAGAAAATTCATTGTTTCTTTTCTTTGCGTTGTGTTTATCGCGGGAGTTATTTTCTCCGGTTTTCTGTTTCTCTATTTTGCAATCCCAAGCCAGCAGGCAATGAGCTCCATCAGTCTTCCTTCCACCGTGGAAGATTCAGAAGAGACGGAGAACGCCTCTACAGAGGAGGAACAAAACAGCGAGGACATTTACGTGGCCGATGTACATCAGTCTCTAACCCTGAGGGATGGACCAAGCAGTGATTCTGATGAGATTGCCAGCCTGACACCTATGACACATCTGAGATTGATCGAGTTTGTGGAAGATACAGATTACGCACTGGTAGAAGTGCAGACCGGCGAATACGAAAGCTACAGAGGATATGTAAACAACGAATACATCACCCGTCTGGGTGAATCGACGATTCGTGTCGGAACAGAGGAGTAAGATTATGTTTTCCAGCAACCTGACAATGATGACTGATTTATATGAGCTGACCATGATGCAGGGCTATTTTTTGAACGGCAATAACGATACGGTTGTGTTTGATATGTTCTACCGCACCAATCCAAGCGGCAGCGCCTACGCCATCACCTGCGGTCTGGCTCAGGTCATTGACTATGTAAAGAACTTGAGTTTTTCTTATGACGATATTGATTATCTGAGAAGCCTGCACATCTTTCGCGAGGATTTTCTGTCCTATCTCGCAGGTTTCCATTTCAGCGGCGACATTTATGCCATACCGGAAGGCACCGTTGTCTTCCCGAAGGAACCGCTCATCAAGGTTATCGCCCCGATCATGGAGGCGCAGCTGGTGGAGACGGCGATCTTAAATATCGTCAATCACCAGAGTCTTATCGCCACCAAGGCGTCCCGGGTCGATTATGCTGCCGGCGGCGGAGTAATGGAATTCGGTCTTCGCAGAGCCCAGGGACCGGACGCCGGAACTCTCGGAGCAAGGGCGGCTGTCATCGGCGGCTGTACCGGCACGTCAAATGTACTGGCCGGCGAGCTGTTCGGCATCCCGGTACAGGGTACTCACGCCCATGCATGGATCATGAGTTTTCCAGATGAATACACCGCCTTCAAGACCTACGCCGACATGTATCCGAACGCCTGCATTCTTCTGGTGGACACCTATGATACGCTGAAGTCCGGCGTACCGAACGCCATCCGCGTCTTTAAAGAGATGCGCGAACAGGGTATCCATTCCAAATTCTACGGCATACGTCTGGACAGCGGCGACCTGGCGTACCTGTCCAAGAAGGCGAGAAAGATGCTGGATGACGCCGGCTTTACCGATGCGGTCATCTCTGCCTCCAGCGATCTGGACGAGTATCTGATCGACAGCCTGCGGACTCAGGGCGCCGCCATCACTTCCTGGGGTGTTGGAACAAACCTGATCACCTCCGCGGATAATCCGGCCTTCGGCGGCGTATACAAGCTGGCTGCCATCAAGAAGCCGGGTGAGGAAGAGTTTACCGCCAAGATCAAGATCTCCGAGAACCCGGAGAAAATCACCAATCCGGGCAACAAAACCATCTTCCGTATCTATGACAAAGAAACCCGGAAGATCAAG
>DXEQ01000150.1 GCA_019114885.1 Candidatus Anaerobutyricum stercoripullorum | reverse complement strand
GGATACTCTTCTCTTCCTCGAAATACATATAAAAATCCGCCGGATTCCACGGAATCTTATACACCCGCTCAAAAACCGGATAAAAAATGCAGTCTGAGTACACTTGCAGCTGTTCATCCAGGAACCGGTCGTGATCTGCATGCTCCTCATCCCCAAAACGGGTAAACGCATAGGCATACTGTTCTTTCCACTGCTTTGCCCGCTGCTCATCCATCTGTTTTAATACCTTATAATAATTATAGAGCAGGAACAGTTTCGACACCGGCACATACCGCTTTCCATTCTTGATCATCAAAAGCTTTGGCGCCTTCCCGTCATACTGAAAATGATCCGTCCCGATCTCCGCCAACATCCGCTGCCCCTCTTCCAGCCTGCCTGCCAGCAGATAGACCACCGACTGATACGCCCGGCGAATGTTGGCATAAGGCAGATCGTGAGGGAGATGACAGTAGCACTTTTCGATCATCTGCTGATTCCAGCGGGCATATTCCATGAGCAATCCCCGGTAGTCATTAAGGCAGCCCGGGCACACGACATACTGCCAGAGGAAGTCAAGCATTTTCTCATACATGATCACATCCCGGTCATCGTATTGAATCCGTCCGAAACATTTTTTATACTCTTCCAGATCAAATCCTTTCTCCGTCGCAAACCGCTGCGTTTCTCTCGCTCTTGCCTCCATCAGATCTCCTCCTCGTAAACGTAACTTCCAAGAATCCGCAGCTCTGTCGTCTCCCGGGACAGCTGATAAAGCAGCGCCCGGATCTCCGGCTCACCCATGCAGGCGTCCAGTTCCGCGAAGAAACGGTATCCCCATCCATCGTCCTGCCGGTACGGACGGGAGTGAAACTCCGTGAGATTCACGCCGTAATCCGCGATCATGGTCAGAATACCGCCAAGACTTCCGCAGCGATCGCCACAGGTAAATGCCAGACAGATCCTGTCATGTTCCGGTAGCACTTCCAGCGTATCTGTAAATGTAATGACTTTCTGCCGGGTCGATTCTCCGGCCTCTTTCTTGACGGTACATTTTGTGATAAAAAACGGACCGCAAAGAAGCAGGTCGTAAAGCGCATGGGATACTTCTCCCCCGACCTCCCCCAGCACGCCCATGCCGGCGTCCGCCAGATGCTTTCTAAGTGCTGCTCCCATATCCTCATAGGAGTGGACAGCCAATACATTTTCTGCCGCGTCGCTGTCACACAGAGCGATATCTTCATTGCGCACGCAGAGATTGCGGATCTCTTTTTCTTCTTCTGCGCAGGCAAAAGGAAAATCCTTCCGCAGTTCCAGCATCCGTCCATACTGGTACTTCCGGCTCACTTCCATGATTCTCTTGATAAAAGCTGTGTATTCCCGCGCCAGACGGGCGTCCACGTTCGCCGTCTGTTTCTCTATGATGGCTTTTTCCCGGTCCGGCTTATAGATTCCGTCTCCGGTCTCTGCCTTGATGCGGACCACCTGTTCGGATAAGGACATCCGCTCCAGAAACAACCGGCGCATCTCCCGGTCCACCCGGTCAATCTGTTCTCTGACTTCTGATAGTTCCATTCGCTGCCTCCTTCTAAGAAACAGAAATACCGCCGCCGACAAATGCCCTTTGTCAGCAGCGGCATCTCCCTGTTACAGTTTAATTCATCTGACTCAAGACTTCAATGGCGTTCCCGTCGATCATATGGTTTCCGTGTTCTTCCAGATAAGCTTCCTCGTAGCGGACTGCTCCGGCTCTGCCTCCGTACTCCTCCGCCGTGATCATAAACGCAATCGCCTGAGCGTCAGACTCACATTCCGAAAAATCGACCAGCATCACATATCTCTCATCCATCTTATACAGACTGGTGTGCAAATGTACTCTCTCTCCAATGAGGGAACAGAACTGTACCATTCTGGAGAAATCTTCAAAGACCAGCTTCCGCGGCGGCAGGTTGGAACCATGCTTCTCCTCCCTGACTGCCGGGGACTCCGCCTTAAGCGACGCGCCGTCCTCCTGTTCTCCTTCCTCATCGGCCGTTCCCATACAGGCTTCCTGCAGATCCCGTGAGATCTCCTCGAAAGCCTTCTCCTTCTCTTCTCCGGAAAGAGCGTAAATCTCCTCCAGCCTCTCGTCGGTGATCTTCTCTTTCAGGGCGGTCGTCATCTTCTTTATCTGATCCAGATCTCTGTCAATGGCCACATCCGGAAATGTACAGCTGATAGTGACCAGCAGCTGGTCTGCCGGCAGGGATCTGGCGATGTAATTCTGAATACCGTTCTCCGTATGCCAGTCAATGTAATTCTGCGAGCTCTTGACAATCTCGTTGAGAAATTCTTCCATCTGTCTGCTGTCTGTGCTCAGTGTCTGCAAATCAAATCCCATGCTGTCAATCTCCTGCTTGTGGATCAGACAGCGTATTGTTTCATCGTCGATCTTCCAAAAAAACATCGTATCCCTCCTTCCTGCCCTTATTATAGCAAAACTATTAGCCATGTCAATACTTGAGTGCTAATCTGTTTGAATTTCAAACAAACTTTCTCTCTTTTGTTTTATGATACCACATTTTTTCCGATTTTGTGAACTGTTTTCGCACAAAAAGAGGCAGCCACAAGCTGTTGTGTGACTGCCCCGGACAGAGTTTATTCTGTTTCAGTTATCCGTATTATCTAGTTATCCATATCTTTTTTTGCTTTTTTCTGTCCATAGGAATTGTTGAACACATCCACCATCTTCTTCATCTCGGCGTCATCCAAAAGTACCGGTGTTCCGATGGTCCTTGCTTTTACATATACTTCCGCACAGCCTTCGATCTGCTCCGCGATGTTAAATGCATTCAGGATGTCCTTTCCGCCGGTGATCAGCCCGTGATTGGCCATCAGTGCGGCGTTGCGGTCTTTCATGGCTTCAAACGTGATCTCCGCCAGCTCCGGTGTTCCAAAAGATACGTAGTCGCCGCAGCGCACGTTCGGTCCTCCGGCAAAAGCAACCAGATAGCTGGACGCCGGAAGTTCCTCTCTGAGCACAGCCAGCACCGTGCTGTACACGGAATGGGTATGTACCACCGCGTTGATATCGTCTCTTTTCACATAAAAAATGCGGTGCAGCTCATGCTCGCTGGACGGTTTTCTTTTTCCGTCTACCACCTCGCCTTTCAGATTCATGACAACCACATCCTCCGGCTCCGTCTCAAAATAATCAATTCCGCTCGGGCTGATGGCAAAAAGGCCCTCCTCCCGGTTGAAAATACTGATATTTCCGCCGGTACCTTTTGTCAGTCCGTGCTCGATCAACATTTTACAATACTTTACAACGTCTTCTCTTTCTTTCTGTAATAACATTTCATACTCCCTTTCACAGCCGTTCCCGTACAAAAAACCGCCTCTGCGCTGCATCCCTGTAAAAGAGGATGCATGCGCAGAGACGGTCGGTCATCGCTCTGCTTCTGATGTTACTCAGGCTTTCCACAGGCCGTGCAGGTTGCAGTATGCGTATACAGCTTCCACTGTCTCTCCCTCAGCAAGTGCGAAGGATGCCTGCGGCTTGTCTCCCGGGTTCAGCACCTTGTGCTGGTATCCCTGTGAGGTCTGTATGTCAATCCACTCGATGTAGTGTTCTTCTACCATCGGATGCTCTACAGAACCAACCTGTACATTTACCACGTTGTCCTTAACTTCATAAGCCGGTACGTGTTTCTCTACTGCCGCGTCCGTGGTGCCCGGGATGATCTCTTTCATCTTCTGTCCGCAGCACATAACCGGAACCTTGGAATCCTTTACTTTTGTGATGATATTTCCGCAGTTTTCGCAGATATAATATTTCAGTTCCATAATATTATCCCTCCTGTCAGATTGGTGCGGGTATACTTTTTGTATCTTCCCACACCTGTGTTTATGATGTCTGCCACAATGTACGTCCTGTATTATGTCATTATTACATTCATTTATACATGCTGGCAAATACATTGTAACACATTTGAGGCAAAATTTCCATTTATTTTGTAATTTTATCAAAATATTTTATACAGATGCTCCCGGGCGCCCTGCCCTGACAGTCTTCATCCCCACATTCCTTTTGTGATGATCAGAAAATACAGAAGATACACGCCAAAGACTGCCGCTCCGTCCGCCCGCCGGATTCTGCCCCGGATGAGCATCGGCGCCAGAGCGATGACCGCCAACAAGATGCAGACGGGCATATCGATCTCCGCCATCTGCGGCGCGACCGTCAGCGATTCTCCCGTGATGAGCGTGCATATCGGAAGGATAAAGGCCGTGTCTATGACATTGGCTCCCACGATATTGCCCACGGAGAGGGAGGATTCTTTCTTAAGGATCGCGGTGATGGTGGTGACAAATTCCGGAAGGGAGGTCCCCATGGCAAGGATGGTGACGGAAATGATCTCCTCGGAAATGTGAAACTGCCGCGCCAGCACACAGGCCGAATCGATGAGCAGCTCCGATCCCACCACCACGCAGGCAGCGCCCAGCACGAAAAATCCGACGCGTCCGGGGAGCGCTTTCCTTCCTCCCGGCAGACTCTCCCTCTCCGAGCGGGATGTCATGGCATTTTTCACATTCATAAAAAGAAAGAGACTTCCGCCCATCAAAAGCAGAATACAGTCTGCCGCGTCAAAAACCCGGTCGCGAAAACTCACGAACAGCAGCAGCAGACAGCCGATGTACAAAATATTCTTTGTCAGATATTCTGACCGCCGGATTGCCACCGGCAGACAGAACAGGCTGACGCCCAGAATGATTCCCGTGTTGGCGGACACGGACCCCACCGCATTGCCGATGGCCATGGTGGAACTTCCTTTCAGCGCTGCCGATACGGACACCAGAATCTCCGGCATGGTGGTGGCAAAGCTCACGATGGTCGCTCCCACGATGTACTTCGGGATGCCGAAAGCCCGGGCAATGGCCGAGGCAGCGTCCACAAACCAGTCTCCGCCTTTGCAGATGAGCAGAAGGCCCACAAAAAAAGACATATAAATCATACTTTGACCTCCGTCGTATATAACTTAGATATGTCTTTTTTCTGTCAAATATACCCGCTATGTCCCGCAAAGAATTCTCATCTTTTTTCTTTCCAGGATTTCTCTTCTTCTCCGTCCTGTTTCAGCTGTTCGATCCGCTTACGGATGGCGTCCATCTTTGCGTCCAGATTGGCACTCTCATCCGCACATTCTTTTAACTCCTGTGTGAGCTGCTCGATCTCCAGATTCTTTTTGTACTTAAGCTTATGTTCCAGACTGGCCCAGAAATCCATGGCGATGGTTCTGAGCTGCACTTCCACCTTCATCATCCGCTTATGGGAACCCAGGAAGATCGGCGTCTCCACGATCAGATGGAGGCTCCGGTACCCGTTGGGCTTCGGATTGGCGATATAATCCTTTTTTTCGATCAGGAAAACATCGTCCTGTCCCAGCAGACAGGAAGCCAGAAAATAAATATCCTCCTGAAAAGAACAGATCACCCGGATTCCCGCGATATCTGTCAGGTTCTTCTCGATATTTTCCGCAGAGAACGGAATATTTTTCCGGTGCATTTTCTCCACGATGCTGTCCACGCTCTTGAGCCTTGTCTTGATGGACTCAATGGGATTGCGGTCGTGCTGGAGGGAAAACTCCTCGTTGAGCACCCGGAACTTCGTCTCAATCTCCATCAGCGCGCATTTATAATAGGCCATCAGGGAATTAAAAGGATCGGTCTGGCTTTTCAGAAATTCAATGATTTCCTGATTGGTCAGCTCCTCAAACATCCTGCGACGGACTTTCTCGCCAAAGGAAGTCCGCAGCATATCTTCCACTACATTAAATACTTTTTTCTTCTGTTCCATAACGTTATCATTTGACTCCCTTTTTCTTTTTCACCTATTTTACTACAAATTTTCCGTCATTACAAACAGGAGAAGACAAGAACTTCTTACTATTTCCTGACATTCGCAAAATATTTCAGGCACTGGACAAAACATTTAACCACAAAACAGACAAATATTCTTGTATTCTGTTCCCTGCTGCTGTATAATTTAACCATATGATACCCGTATTGTGGGATGGATCATCCGCACTGCGATTCGGGTATCCGGGGAACAACAGACTGAGATTTGCCTTTGATTCGTCAAAGGGATGATACGGGAGCAGTTTATGAATCTGACACAGATCAACCTTTTATGGGATGAATATAAGAAAAAATACGGCATTGAGGATGATATCCGGATTTCTGCCGTCAGATACGATACGGACAGATACGTAGAGGGTTGTTTTAACCTTCTGGAACTTCTGGACGGAGAGTACATCCTTCATCTGAATCAGAATGTACATCTGTATTCCGAGAGCTACGTGAAGTTCATCCTTTTCCATGAATTCACCCATTTTTATGATTTTATCCACTGCCCGTATGAAGAGAAGCTCCCGATGATCATGTGGATGAACGCCTACTCCGAATATCATGCCTGCCGGGTCACTCTTGCCCGGTTCATTGAGACGCTGACGCTCACCACAGTGCATATGGATAAGGTACAGCTGCCGGGACCTTACCGGGAGATATCCATCCGGCGCCTTCTGATCGAGGCAGTCTACCGGGCGAAGATTTATTTTGACGCATTTTTTAAAGAGTATCACCTGTCTGATTTTGCGGGTGGTTTCCGCAGTCTCATGTATCTGTTCGGCTACCTCTCTCTTTTCCAGAATGACGAGAAGATGGTCGAGGAGACGCTGATTGCTCTGCGTGTCAACGACGAATATTTCCGCACCATTTACCGTGCGTTAAAGGACATGGATTTTGACAAGGTCATCGAGATGTACCAGGCTATCACCGACAAGGCCACTCTCACCTATCTGAAAGAAATGTTCCGCCGCTTCTATCCGCCGCAGATTCTCTCCGATGAAGAGATCGACGAGATTACTCTGGACAATTACCGGGATTACGCGGAGCGTCTGGACCGGAAGATGCGGGAGTCAGGTTTCCTGCTTCCGGAAGAAGAAAAAGCAGCCATGCTTTCCGCCGAGGCGGCGCTTGCACAGCTTTATCTGTGACGGGACCTGCCATCACAATATCATATCGTATTTTCAGGGAGATCGCTCCGGGGCGGTCTCCTTTTTTTACATCTTTTCCGAAATGGCGTCCGCTCTCCCGGGCGAATCTCTTTTTCCTCTGAAGGCAACTCTCTTTTTCCGAGAAAACTACCACAGAAATGCAAAAAACAGTAACATAAAAAGCTATCGTAAATTACTGTTGACATTTAGATATCAAAATGATATCATTAAAACATCAACATAATTCATTGTGAGCTTTATCCCGTTTGGCTGGTTTTGCCGGCTGCGGGAAGACGGACAGTTTTTCCGTCCTAAGGCAAAGGAGGGTTTAACATGAAGGAAAAGATCATTGGAACCAGGAAGAACGGAATGGCAGTACTGCTGCTGACACTTCTGTTGTATGTGCTGGCTATTTTCTACTGCGTCATAAGCATCGCGGACGTGGCGTTTGGCGGCAACGGCATTTTGCTCGCCGTCAGCATCATCTGGATGGCTCTGGGCTGGATCCTGTTTTGTGGCCTTAAGGTACTGAAACCGCAGGAGGCACTGGTCCTCACCCTGTTTGGCAAGTACATCGGCACGCTCAAGGGAGAAGGATTTTATTTTGTGAATCCTTTCTGTACCAGCGTGAATCCGGCGGCAAGGACCAAACTCGGCCAGAGCGGCGACGTGGACGCCGGCAACCACAAGGGCGGCCTTTCCCTCTCTCTGAACAACGAAGGCGCCGCCGCCAACATGGACCTGGGCAGCAAGAAGATCTCGCTGAAGGCCATGACTCTGAACAATGCCCGCCAGAAGATCAACGACTGTCTGGGTAATCCGGTGGAGATCGGCATCGCCGTCATCTGGAGGGTGACGGACACGGCCAAGGCTGTTTTTAACGTGGATAATTACAAGGAGTACCTGTCGCTTCAATGTGACAGCGCCGTGCGGGATATCGTGCGGATCTATCCATACGATGTGGCTCCGAACGTGGATACCACCGGAGACGGCCAGGCTGATGACGGTTCCCTTCGCGGTTCCAGCGAAATCGTTGTCCGCCGTATCAAAGATCAGCTGCAGGAAAAGGTAGCCGCGGCCGGTCTGGAGATCATGGAAGCACGGATCACCTACCTTGCCTACGCCCCGGAGATCGCGGCTGTCATGCTACAGAGACAGCAGGCTTCCGCTGTGGTGGACGCAAGAAAGATGATCGTGGACGGCGCTGTCGGCATGGTGGAGATGGCTCTGGAACACTTAAACGAGAGCCACATTGTGGATCTGGACGAGGAGCGCAAGGCCGCCATGGTTTCCAACCTTCTGGTCGTCCTCTGCGGACACCACGAAGCGCAGCCGATCGTCAACGCAGGTTCTCTCTATTGACGCAGACCGATTGTATCCGGGAGCAGGTACATTTTCAGAAAATGTACCTGTCTCACCGGCACACAGATTCCACACAGGGAGGGCTTGCTATCGTAAGGATGTGAAACTGGCATGACAGAAAAAAAGAAAAAGCAGGTTCCTTTACGTCTCTCAGAGAAGCTGTACAACGATCTCGCCGCCTGGGCGGAGGATGACTTCCGCTCTGTCAACGGGCAGATCGAATATCTTCTCA
>DXEQ01000018.1 GCA_019114885.1 Candidatus Anaerobutyricum stercoripullorum | reverse complement strand
TTCTCTCCCGCACCTTTTTCCGATAGGCTTTGCTGATCGGCAGGCAGGCGCCATTGATCAGTTCCACGGAATCATAGGCATACTTTACCACAAAGTCATGGTTCACAATATAAGACTGATGGATACTGATAAAATATGGGGGAAGTGTCTTTTCTATGTCCTTAAGCCTCCCATAAAAACTCTCCTCGCCCCGCAGTGTTTTTATTATGATCTTTCTGCCCTCGCTGCCAACATACAGGATATCTCCGTACGGCACATAGTGGTACTCCTGTCCTGTCCGGTATTCGAATCGCTGTTCTTTCTTAGCCAAAAGCTTTATCGCCAGATCCAGCGCCTCCCAGACTGTCTCTCTTTCCACGGGCTTCACCAGAAAGTCCATGGGCTGCGTCTTAAACAGCTTTTGAGCGTGGGAGGGATTACCCGATATATAGATGATCTGCATCCAGCGGTTTTCCATCTGGTCGCGGATAAACTCCGCCACCTGGATACCGCTCATGGCAAGCAGTTCAATGTCGAGAAACAAAATATCCAGCGGGCGCCGGTCTCTCAGATATTGGCAGACTTCTTCGCCGGTGTGCCACAGCTCTGTCTCCAGCTTTATGTTTCTGTCCTGCCCGTATTGCAGCACCATTTTTTCCATATCGGCACATATATTTTTTCCGTCGTCACAAATTCCAATATAATACATCTTTCTCATCCTACTGTTACGATCTTCCTGTCAGCCCTGTGCAAGGCAAAAAACCGGACATTTATCATAAACAAAAAAGAGGATTGCTCCTCTTTTTGCATCTCACATCTCCGCCGTCTCTCTGCCGTAGAAAGCATCGGCACGGCCGGATATCTCATTATAAAAAACTGCTTCCGCTGTGTTCATGTACGGAATCACATAAAGCAGAGCCAGCCCGAAGGTCAGAGCGCCGAGAATATACCAGCCAAGAAAACCCAGGCGCAGACAGAACAGCTCCCACTTATGGCCCCGCATGATCTTGCGGGACATCCGCATGGCCTTTCCCACAGTGTAATCTTTCTTCTCCTCCAGAATGTACGGTACCATGGCGTAAGAATAGATGGCGATGATTCCGGGTACGATCAAAAGCAGAGTGAAGAACAGCTCATAAGCAAACAGAGCGATCTTCATGTAGACGCCCTTCCATATGAGGGAGAATCTTCCCACCACCATGCCCGGCCGGGCTTCTCTTCTGTCCAGAAGGGCCAGATTAAAATCAATATAGCCGAACCAGGCCGCTCCGCCTGCGAAAAAAAAGAACACTGCCAACACGATTCCGATTCCTACCAGAAACAGAAAATAGTGCGGAAGGCTCTCAAAAATCCGAATAGAAACACTCATGACAAACATAAAGTGGCTGATAAAATACAAAGAACTGCAGAAAACACCCAGGCAGGCGGCGAGAAGCATGGCTCCCACCGCCCGGCCCCAGTTCCCTTTCAGCGCATCTCTGGCAATCTCCTTGTACTCCGATGATGTCAACTTCATAAACGGGGTCCTCCTTACCGTCTGTAAAGGAAATCCTGCATCTCAAGACGCATCAGTCGATGTACCACATCTCTTTTACTCGCATGACCTCGTTGAGCGTCATGTTCATAAAAGCTTCATTCTGCGGCTGATTGCTGAACGCGTTGGTCTCCTTGCGGTAAGCGATCTCCGCATTCACATCCTCAATGGTGATTCCCTTTTCTTTTAACATTTTTGCTGCTTCATAACCACGCATCGTTACTACCTCCCATTTTTTATCATGTACGGAAAATGTACATTCTCAACGTTTTAAAATGTGCTCTCTGTCACAGCCATCACATTTCCTGTTTATTATAAGGCATCACACCAAAATAATCCAGTAAATTCTTCCCGCGCATCAGTCATCTCCCCGCAGGAACTCCACATAAGACCGGGGCTCCTTGCTGCTTCCGGAGAATCCGCAGGACCGGTACAGGTACTCTGTGTAAAAGGATAAGAGGGTGCGGGCGTCCTCTTTCTCCGGCACCGGCGTCTTGATCACCATGGTGTAGAGATTCTCCTCGTCCGCCTTCACGACCTTATAGACTTCCATCGTCCTGTCGTCCTCAAACCCGGTCAGCACGTACACGGTATCCAGGTGAAGGAGAGTCTCCGCCTCCGTGAGGGTATCCCGGTCCTCTTCGTACATCTCCTCCAGCGGGTCGGCGCTCTCTTCCTGCCGTTCCTGACTGTAGAGAAGCAGGGCGCCGTTATCTCTGCCCCGGAAAGAAACGCTGTAATATCCGTCCTCCTCACTGGCCTCCGCCTCCACGGTATGATAGAGGTTGGTCGGGTAGGCAAAGGAAAACTTCTCATCCAGTCTGCTGTCGGCCGCATGACCGTCAAAGTGACTGTAATCGTCCTCCAGCAGTACCCGGTGAAAGTCCATCCGCGACCGGGTCGTGATGCGAAGTCCCCAGTCCTGCGCCAGCAGTTCCTCCTCGCTCGGCGTGTCAGCCTCCTCTTCCTCCCCGGAGGATTCCTCTTCCGGACCGGCCATCTCTTCCGTATCCGGGCGAAGCTCTTCGTCCGCATCATAGTCGGAATCTCTTCCCCGCAGGTTCACAAACAGACAGAGAAGGACAAACATTCCGACAAAAGATATACAAAAAATAATCCCTACCTTTTTTATAAACTTTTTCGCATACTCAGACATCTTTTCTCTTTTTCACCCATTCTGATATACTTAATATTCTCCTCATCCTTCGTATACAATAGCGCCGCCCGCATCAGAGCCATCTGACTTCGCAGGCATGCCGCCGCGCTAAATGACGCGCTGACGATTCTCGTCTTTTTCATTCTCACCCGCGCCGAAGCCCAGCTCATCATACTGCGCCTTGACCTCCTCCCACGGAAGGACATCCCTCTCCTCCCTGAGGTAGGAAAGGATATCCGCGATTCCCTCGCCAGTGTAAGCGCTGGTATAGAAAATCTTATGGCATCCCGCCAGAGTCAGCCACTGCGCGGCCTGTTCCGGCTGCGCGGCCCAGTGATCGATCTTGGTCACAACGCCGACCACCTCCCGGTTACACACCGGCGTCAGGTTCGGCGAATACAGGGAGAACGGTTCCGTGGCATCCATCAGAAGACCGACCACATCCGCCTCGGCTGTGAAGACTGCCAGAGCGGAGATCAGATTCTTCGACTGCAGATACTCCCCCGGCGTGTCGATGATCACATCGTAATGATTGACATACTGGGTCTTGTGATAGGTGATGGTATCCCCCTTCATTGCCTGCGAGAGGGTGGTCTTTCCAGCCTCACTGCGTCCGATAAACATTATTTTACGCATGACGCTCTCTCTCCCGTTCCTGCCATTCTTTCCACTCTTCCATACACTCCCTGCAGCAGAACCGGTGCTCCACACCGTCCTCTTCCAGAGTGCAGATATTCTCATCGTCATCGAACACGTTATCATAACAGTTCTCGCAGATGATCATCCCCTCTGTCTCCGCGTTGATGAAATCCTGAAACATGGAATCAATACCCATCAGCTGTTTGATGACGCTGTCCACATCGGCGCCCGGCCGTCCGGCCGCGGCACCCTCTTTTTCTATGTTCTTCTTTTCGTTATCCAATATCGTCTGCCTCCAATTATCATAAACTGTAGTTTCGCTGCGCTACCGGATGCGCAGCGCCTTTATCTTCGAATACTTTGAATATACGGTGACGCCGTTGATCGTCCGGCCCAGCCGCACTTTAAAATAATACTTTTTGCCGGACTTCAGCTTCCTGATCTTCGCCACGCCCTTTTTGGCGTTCTTCGTGATGGTCTTATACCGGCCCTTCTTTGACTTCGAGTAGGAGATCTCACAGATCATCCCCTTTTTCTTCGGCATCCAGGATACTTTGGCCTTCTTCTTTCCGGCTGTGACCACCTTCTTGATCTGCGGCTTGATAAAGATCTGGTCGGAAATCAGGAAGTTAATGTCCACCGTGCCCTGGATACCTGCCACACGTCCCTGACTGGTGGCCTGCCACATCTGATATGTACCCTTATATCCGCACTTTGTGCTGTAATGCGCCACCCATCTGCCCCACTGGTCAAAGGTCTCCTGCGGCAGCTCATTGGTGAAGGAATAATGGCTGGCATAGATGGCCGCCTTATAACCTGCCGCCTCAATCCGCCGGCAGAATGCCGCGGCGATCTGTCCTCTCTGCTGCGGCGTGGTGGTATCAAAGATGGACTGGTCTTCCATATCAAAATATACCGGATAAGACAGGCGGCGTCCGTTTATGAGACGGAGCACATGGTCTGCCTCGCTGACCGCCCTCTCCACCGTATTGGCATAGGAGTAAATGTACACACCGTAAGGAATGCCTGCGGCTTCGCAGCCTGATACATTTTCCAGCCACCGGGTATCATCCTGGTCTGTCTGATTCATGCCGTATCCGCAGCGGATGATGGCAAACTCCACACCGTCCGCCTTCACAGCCTGCCAGTCGATCTGACCGTTATTGCTGCTGACGTCGATTCCTCTGGCATAAGCTCCGTTGATCACCTGTCCATTGCCGTTGTAATACGCATTGCCGCTCCGCTTCCATGCTCCTGCATTCATCAGGCCAAACTGCGGACCGGCATCTTTCTCCTGTCCTGCCTCATAACGGAAACTGTTGGCCTTATCCCCTTTTTCTCCGGCCTGAACACTCATGTGAAGGCAAAAAAATGCC
>DXEQ01000017.1 GCA_019114885.1 Candidatus Anaerobutyricum stercoripullorum | reverse complement strand
TCAAGCAAAACTTTATATATTTTAGGCAGTCCTGCACCAATAATCATAATCGGATATCCTAACTGGTTTGTTCCTTTTTATAAATCATTACATTCCCGACTCATTTTTACTTTTTCTTGAAAAATTTTAATTATCTGGTTGTGCTCAGTTTTTATACATGTTATACTCAATTTATACAATCATGTTTACGTGAAGCGTAGGTGCTGGGACCGGGGAGGCGATACGGAGGATGCGTTCTTTTTTTAAAAAGAGAAGTGAGAAGGTGGAGAACAATCTTTATATGCTGCTCTTTTTTATCACGATAGAGTTGTTTATGTCTTTTTCTTTTCTGGGATATGTGCATATCGAGCCTTTATCACTGACGTTTGTGTATATTCCGGTGCTGGCGGCGGGATGTATGCTGGGACCGGGGCAGGCGGCGGTCGTAGGGGCTGTGTTCGGGCTGGCTTCCATGTGGAAGGCTTCCGCCTTTTATGTGGGGGCCGGGGACGCGATCTTTTCCCCGTCCATGAGCGGGGAGCCTCTGTCCAGCCTGCTTCTGAGTGTAGGCGCGCGCACGCTTTTTGGTCTGGTCACCGGGCTGCTTTTTTATGCCGCCAGGAAGTGCCTGCATCCGTTTCCCTGGACCGTCATCGTGGCGGTCGTGGGGAGAGTCATTCACACGGTCTTTGTATATGGATTTATGGGAGTGTTGTTTCCCGCATCGGGGTATGGTCTGGGAAATGTACTGGATGACGTCAGGCGGTGGGATTATCTCCCATGTACACTGATCACGGTGGCCATTGTTATTCTCTGCTATTTTCTGCGGGAATCCGAAGTTTTTGTCAGTTTTCTGCAGCGTATTGATGAGGTCGACCGCATCAATTTCATTATATTGCCGCGAAGAAGGTGCAGGACCGTCATCTTTCTTCTGGTCCTCTTCTCCTCTTTCAGCGTGGCTCTTTATTTTACCAACCGGCTGGAAACGGTCATGCGGCAGTATGATATCGTCCTGTCCCATGAGATCTCTTTCGATATCATGCACCTGCAGCTGCAGTTTCTGATGGGGATGCTCTCTCTGGCGATACTGGTCATCCTCATCATCGTTATTTATCAGAAGAACATTGATTACCGGTATTATGAAGCCCGACTTGACGATCTGACAGGGCTTTTCGGGAGACAGCAGTTCTTCCAGCTGGGAGAGCGGCTGCTTGAATACAGAAGAAAGGGCCGGGGTCTTCGTGGGAAGACGCCGGCCGGCTCAGATAAACGCTTTATAATAAGGAAGGTTTCCCTTTCACAATGCAATGCGTATTTTATCATTCTTGACATCGACAGCTTCAAGAATATCAACGATACATACGGGCATCCTGTGGGCGACCGGATCATTGCCACCGTGGCGCAGAATTTCCGCGCCTCTTTTCCGGGGGAGCATAATATATTCGGCCGCCTGGGAGGCGATGAGTTCGTGGCGCTAATCCTGGAACCTCTCACAGAGGAGGAGGTCACGCAGTCACTCAATGCCATGAAGACCCGTCTTGTCCAGGCGGACACCGGTCTGATGCCGATCACCTGCAGCGTCGGCATCATTTCCGCCACAGAACCATGTTCTCTGGAGGAAATGTACCGGAAAGCCGACCGGCTGTTGTATGAAGCCAAGAAGAATGGCAAGGATCAGTTTATTTTTGCTTAGGACACAAAATGGAATCCGATCACATCTGTTCCTCTTCTCCCACCAGATGTTTCAGCTCTTTTACGCTCTCTGTCTGGTCGGCTGTCTGGTGGCTGGCCTTACCGGCATAAGCTTTCACGAATGCCTGTGCCTTGTTCACCGGCTGTCTTGTGCCGGCGCCGGCCACGCAGCCGCCCGGGCAGGCCATGCCTTCCAGCAGATATCCCTGATATCTGCCGGCCTTGGCAAGAGCCATCAGTTTCTTACATTCTCTCAGTCCTTCCGCACTGGCCACCTGCATCTTGTGATCCGGGTATTTTTCAGCGATCACGTCTGCCACCGCCCGGGCTACGCCGCCGGACACGGCAAATGCACGACCGTCAGAGGAGGAGTCGTTGACGCCGCCCGGCAGATCTTCAATGGTATTCAAATCAATGCCCCGGGCCGCAAAGATTCCCGTCATCTCTTCAAATGTCAGCACAAAATCCACTTCACTGCGGACTGCCGGGTCCATAGCTTCCAGCTTCTTTGCGGAGCACGGGCCGATGAAGGCCACTTTCGCGCCCGGTCTTGTGTGTTTGATCAGGCGGGCAGTTAAGGTCATTGGCGTCAGGGCCATGGAGACGCAGTCTGCGTAATCCGGGAATTCCTTTTTCGCCATGGCGGACCATGCCGGACAGCAGGATGTGGCCATGAACGGCAGGCGGTCCGGTACATTTTCCATAAAGTCATCGGCTTCCTGCACTGCGCACAGATCGGCGCCGATGGCCACCTCAAAAACGTCGGTGAAGCCCAACTGTTTGATGGCGGCACGGAGCTTGCCGGAGGTCACCTTCGGGCCGAACTGACCCACAAAGGCAGGAGCGATGGCCGCGTAAATGTGATCGCCGGACTGGATGCCGCGGATAACCTGAAAGATCTGCGACTTGTCCGAGATAGCGCCAAACGGACAATTGACAAGACACATGCCGCAGGAGACACATTTATCATAATCAATCTCCGCTTTTCCCTGCGTATCAGAGTGAATGGCGTCCATACCGCAGGCGGCTGCACAAGGTCGTTCCTGCGTGATGATGGCGTGATAGCTGCAGGCGGACGCGCAGCGCCCGCATTTGATACATTTTTCCTGATCGATGTATGCTCTTCCGATGGTCCGGTCAAGGGAGACCGCATCTTTCGGGCAGACTTCCATACAAGGATGGGCCAGACAGCCCATACAGCCCTCTGTGACCAGCAGACGTTTCTCCGGGCAGGCGTTACATGCAAACTTGATAATGTTGATCAGCGGCGGCGTGTAATAGGTCTCCGGCCGGTCCGCCGCTTCGATGCCCTCGGACAGGGGAGCCTGGTTGCCGGCGCCGCGGCACGGCAGACCCATGGCAAGACGGATTCTCTCTCCGACGATGGCTCTCTCGAGAAATACGTCATTCCGGAAGTTGGCCACATCTCCCGGTATGATCTCGTAAGGCATCTTCTCAATCTGTTTTTCCACCGGCACGTCTTTCTGGTATGCCATGCGGGCCACTTCCGTAAAGACCATGTGTCGGATGTCCTGAATTCTTGTTTCTATTCCTCTCATATTTACCTCCTTCTTGATCGGATTTTTATTAAGTCAATCATACCTTTTTTCTGGGAATTTTTAAAGTATTTTCAACTATGTTTCTCATTTTGTGCATTCTGCGAATTGATGATACATTTTCGGAAGTATATAATAGACGGGAATATTACGATTCCGGAGAAAAAGTATGAATGAACATTTTTACAAAAAAATAATGCGCCTCTTCGAGACGCATCCTTTTTATATTTACCCTTTAAACCTCATAAACCGCATCCTCACGCTGGCCGGTTTCATCCTGTATCCGGTACTCCTGGTCATTCTGGCCATACAACTGGATAAGCGCTTCTTCGCCTTTCTGTTTCTTCCCGCTTTCTTTTTCCTCGCTCTGAGCAGAATCAGGAAGCTGATAAACAGTCCCCGTCCTTACGAAGTTTATGATATCCTTCCTCTGATTCCGAGGGACGGGCAGGGGCAGTCTTTTCCGAGCCGGCATGTATTTTCTATTTTTCTGATCGGGACACTGTGGTGCGGCATCTGGCTGCCTGTGGGCGTGATTCTCCTTCTGTGCGGTGTGATGCTGGCAGAAATCCGTGTCGTGGCCGGCGTACACTTCCCGAAGGATGTGGCAGCCGGTGCGGCTGTCGGTATCCTCTGCGGCATGCTTACCCTCTGGATCAGCGCCCTGTAAGGCAGGAAGAATCACATCTTCCTGCTGTTTTTCTTTTTATTCTGGTACATCCGCTCGTCTGCCTGACTGATCATGTCGTTGAGGAACGCCCTGGTCTTCTCGAAGTTCTCCGTGTACGATACCCCATAGTCCGCCGTGATGCATCGGGCGCCCTTTTCTCCATAGACAATGTCGGCAAGCAATACGCATATCTCATCAATTCTGCTGTACACACGCTTTTCCGGACAATTCAGGAAGATGATAAGGAATTCATCTCCGCCGTAGCGAATGACGGAATCGCTGTCCCGCACGGAAGTCTTTAACACAGTCGCCACGTTGACCAGGACCTCATCCCCGGCCAGATGGCCATAGTTATCGTTGATGGCCTTGAAGCTTCGGATATCCATCATGATCATGGCGACGCTTCGCAGTTCCTCTCCCGGACGCATCCTGTCAAGGAACATCCATTCATTCAGGAAGCGGCGGTTATACAGTCCCGTCAGCTCATCTGCATATATTTTCTCAAAAATGTCCTGGGACATGTAGATTGCATTCTCCTGCGCTTCTGACCAGTCTTCGATATCCGGATTCTTCTCAATCAGAGGTATGATCTTTTCCTCGTATTCCTTTGCCGGCATCGGCCGGAAAAAGTAGTATCCCTGCACGTAGTCGCACTGAATCCTGCGCAGAAAATCAAACTGTTCCTGCGTCTCCACGCCCTCTGCGATCACCTTGAGGCGCAGCCACTTGGCCATGGATACGACAGAGGAGAGAATCCTCTTGCTCTTAAAATCGTTGGCATGAGAGAACAGGAATTTCATATCCAGCTTCAGATAATCCACCTGAATCTCTTTTAAAGTATTGAGCGAAGAAAATCCGCTACCGAAATCATCCATCATGATCCGGAACCCTCTCTTTCTCAGCTCACGAATCATGTTGTTGACGAAATCCGGGTTATCCATGTAGGCACTTTCCGTCAGTTCCAGCTGCAATAACCCCGGAGGGATATTATATCTCTGCACAAGATGGGTGATCTTATCCGGCAGGTTGGTGTTGGAGCAATCCACGCGGGACATGTTGACGGAGATCGGCGCCGGCGTCGCCCCCTCATCCATCCACTTTCTGATGTACTGGCACACTCTCTCCCACACGTAATAGTCCAGCTTCTCAATGAAGCCGTTCTTCTCCAGAACCGGAATGAACTGCGCCGGAGCAATCAGACCTTTTCTTGGATGATTCCACCGGATCAGCGCTTCCGCGCCGTATGGCAGCTGTGT
>DXEQ01000149.1 GCA_019114885.1 Candidatus Anaerobutyricum stercoripullorum | reverse complement strand
GGAAGCTGCCTGTGAAGAAGCTCTCCGGCAGATACAGGACCGGATGTATGCGGAAGACTATAAAGATGAATACGATCACATTTTCTGTTATGGCATTGCATTTTATAAAAAGAGATGTGTTGTGAAAATGTGGAATCTTAGAACGGAAGAAAGTAGAAGATAGGCAGAGTTTTTATACGTTATTTTGACAGCGAGGTACACACATGCATTACGAATTAAAACAGGGGAGTCTCTCTGATCTTCCCCAGGTATACAAGATTATAGACGACCGCATCCACTGGATGGATGCGGTCGGTATCCGTCAGTGGAATGTGACGGACTACTGGGAGTGTTATCCGGAGAGTTACTATGAGAAGGCTGTCCATGATGGCACGCTGTATGTGCTGAAACGCACCGATGATGGACAGGTGGTCAGCGTGGCAGTGCTCTATGAGAGTGACGCGCGCTGGGCGGATCAACAGGGACCGGCTTCCTACTACGTCCATCACCTGGCTACGCGAATCGGTGAGAAAGGCGCGGGCGTGGAGATGGTCCGGCAGTGCGAGCAACTGGCGGCGGAGCATCAAAAAAGATATCTCCGCCTGGACTGCGCCATCGATAACCCGAAGATCAACGCATACTATGACCGGCTGCACTACGACTACGCCGGAACCTGCATCGATGGAAAATACGCGGGCAATCTGAGACAGAAGAGAGTGGGAATGTCTGTTCTCTGATAACCGTCCCTATCGCTCTTCCCTGGCCTCCAGCGGCAGGAAGCTGATGAGCAGATCCTCTGAGTTCACCTGTTCTCCGGTGGAGACATAGATCTTGTCCACGATGGCGTCCATGGTGGCGACCACGGTGGTCTCCATCTTCATGGCCTCGATGGTCATGAGAGGGGTGTTTTCACAGACACGGTCTCCCTCTTTTACGAGAACCTTGTCCACGGTACCAGGTATCGTGGAGCCAAGGTGCAGAGGATTATTCTTATCGGCCTTCAGTCTTCGGTCAGCCTTCACCTCTTCATTGTGATCGACGATCTGAACCTCCCGCATGGAGCCGTTGACTTCAAAAGTCAGCGTCCGGACGCCCTGCTCGTTCGGCTCGGACATATCGACAAATTTGAGCAGAAGTTCTTTTCCTTCCCCAATCTTTAAGGTAGTCTCCTCGCCCTTGCGCAGACCGTAGAAGTAGACGTGGCTTTCCAGACGGGAAACGTCATTGTATGCCTCAAAATGTTCACAGTAATCTTCATACACCTTCGGGTAGAGGGCGTAGCTCAGCGCTTTCTGTTCCATCTCATAGTCGGAGAAGGAAGACATATCGAACTTCTCCTTAAGCTGTGCCTTGATGGCCTCAAAATCCACCGGTGGAAGAAGAGTGCCCGGGCGGACGGTGATCGGCTCCTGTCCCTTTAAGACATAGGCCTGCAGTTCTTTCGGGAATCCGCCGTCCGGCTGTCCCATCATACCCCTAAAATAATCTACGACAGAATCCGGATAGGAGAGATTCTTTCCCTTTTCCAGAATATTGTCTTTATTCAATCCATTTTTCAGCATGAAGATGGCAAAGTCGCCCACCGCCTTGGAAGAAGGCGTTACCTTTACGATGTTGCCCAGCAGGTCGTTTGCTTCTTTATACAGCTGCTTGATCTCCTCAAAGCTGTCGGCGGAACCCATTTCTGTTACCTGCGCCAGCAGGTTGGAATACTGACCGCCCGGAATCTCGTATTTGTAGATCTCGGTGTTCGGCGCATCCATCTCACTCTCAAATGTTTTGTATAGCTTCCGGATCCGCCCGTAATAACGGCTCAGTTCATTTAATTCGTCAAAATCCAGGCCGGTATCCCGTTCCCGTCCACGGAGAGCTTCCACCACCGCGTTCATGGACGGCTGGCTGGTCAGGGAACTCATGGATTCAATGGCAAGGTCGGCGATATCGACGCCTGCCTCGGCCGCCATCAGCACGGTGCTGACGCCGTTGCCGGTGGAATCATGGGTGTGAATATTCACCGGGATATGGAGCTCGGATTTCAATGCGGTAAAAAGTTCTTTTGCGGCATACGGTTTCAGAAGACCGGCCATATCCTTGATGGTGAAGATATGACAGCCCAGAGCCTCCAGTTCCCGTGCCTTATCCAGATAATAATCCAGCGTATATTTGGTCTCAGATGGACTGGACATGTCGCCGGTGTAGCAGATGGCGCCCTCGACGATCTTGCCTGTCTTTAATGCTTCATCAATCGGCATCTTCATATTTTCCACCCAGTTCAGACTGTCAAAAATGCGGAAAACATCCACACCTTTTTCTGCGGAAATACGGATAAACTCTTTGACCACGTTGTCCGGGTAATTGCTGTAGCCCACAGCGTTGGAGGCGCGCAGAAGCATCTGGATCAGTGTGTTCGGCATCCGCTCCCGCAGAAGCTCCAGCCTTCGCCACGGAGATTCTTTTAAGAAACGGTAGGCGGTATCGTAAGTTGCGCCGCCCCACGCCTCTGCAGAAAATGCATTGGCAAGAAATGCATTGGCCGCTCTGGCCGCTCCGGCCAGGTCTTTGGTCCGCATCCGGGTCGCCATCAGCGACTGCTGTGCGTCCCGCATGGTCGTATCGGTGATATACAGCTTCTTCTCCGAGAGAATCTTCTGGGTGAAATCTCTGGCGCCCAGCCGCAGGAATTCATCTCTGGCGCCGTATACCGGCTTCTTCGCATCGTACTTCGGCAGAATCCGATTCTCAAAATACGGCTTCTCCTGTCGGGATACATTGACCATCTTGTTGCCGAGGAACTCAAGAATCTTAGTGGCACGATCCTGGCTGACCCGAAGATCAAACAGCTCCGGCGTCTGCTCAATAAAGTCCGTATAGCAGGCCCCTCTGTGGAAGACTTCATGATTCAGTACATTTATCAGGAAAGGAATATTTGTCTTTACACCGCGGATTCGGATCTCCTTTAAGGCACGGATGGACTTGCGGATGGCTCCCTCGAAAGTACGGTCATGGGAGATGACCTTGACCAGCAGGCTGTCATAATACGGGAGCACCGTCGCGCCGGTGTAAGAAGTGCCGCCGTCCAGGCGGACGCCGTAACCGGAGCCGGAACGGTACACCGTGATCTTGCCGGTATCCGGAAGGAAGTTGTTGGCCGGGTCTTCCGTGGTCACGCGGGTCTGGATAGAATAGCCGCTGCAGGTCACGGATTCCTGCGACGGGATGCCGATGGCCGGGCAGTCCAGCGGAAAACCTTCCGCAATAAGAATCTGCGCCTGCACGATATCAATGCCGGTCACCATCTCCGTGACCGTGTGTTCCACCTGAATCCGTGGATTCATCTCAATGAAATACGGCTGATTCTGGTTATCCACCAGGAACTCCAACGTGCCGGCATTGCGGTACCCCACCTTCTTTGCCAGACGAACGGCGCTGTCAAAGATAATCTGTCTGGTCTCATCAGGCACAGTGAAAGCCGGTGCGTACTCCACCACCTTCTGATGACGGCGCTGTACGGAACAGTCACGGTCCAGCAAATGTACTACATGCCCATAATTATCGGCGAGGATCTGTACTTCGATATGTTTAGGTTTCTCCAGATATTTCTCCAGGAAAATCTTATCGTCACCGAAAGCTTTCTTGGATTCCTCGCGGGCCTCCCGGTATTCCTTCAGCAGCTCCTCCTCCGAGCGGACAATCCGCATACCCCGGCCGCCGCCTCCGTTGGAAGCCTTCAACATGACCGGATATCCGATGGCATGGGCTGCCTCCAGCACCGAACTCTCTGTCTTCAGCGCGTGTTCCACACCCGGAATGATCGGCACATCGCACTCGATAGCCATCTGCTTGGAAGAAATCTTATCTCCCATGCGGTCCATCAGCTGTCGGGATGGCCCGATAAATGTGATCCCATTATCTTCACAGGCCTGAACAAACTCCGGATTCTCCGACAGGAATCCGTAGCCCGGATGGATGGCGTCCACATTTTTTGCCTTTGCGATCTTTATGATCCGCTTGGTATCCAGATAAGCGTCTACCGGTCCCTTATCCGGATCTAATTCATAAGACTCGTCCGCCTTTGTGCGGAAGAGAGCGTATTTGTCTTCTTTGGAAAAGATGGCAACCGTGGTGATGCCCAGCTCATTGAGCGCACGGAAAATTCGGATGGCAATCTCACCGCGGTTGGCGACCATAACTTTT
>DXEQ01000148.1 GCA_019114885.1 Candidatus Anaerobutyricum stercoripullorum | reverse complement strand
CGAGAGTCATCGTTCTTTCCAACGGTATCAAGACGGCGGAATTCACCGGCGACGATATCACGGAGGATAACCTGGTTCTGGCGTCCTACAAGGGCCATCACAAGAATTAGATATGGGAGAAAAGGAGAAATCAAGATGAATAAGAAAAAAGGTAATTCAAATCTTGCCATGACGCTCTTAAAGGGAAGAACGCTCTTCGTACTCATTATTTTATTTATATTCTTCTCTGTTGTGGCTGATTCATTCTGTACAGTCAATTCGCTGCTGCTCGTATGTAAGCATGTGGCACAGTATGGTATTCTTGGTATCGGTATGACATACGTTATCATCACCGGCGGTATCGACCTGTCCGTAGGTTCCGTGGTCGGTCTGGTGGGAATGGTTGCCGGCGGACTGATCCAGGAAGGTCTCACATTGAAGTTTGCCGGTGTGACCCTTTACTTCAGCGTTCCGGTCATCACCGTGATCTGTATCCTGCTCGGTATTCTGGTGGGTGTAATCAACGGATGGCTGGTTGCCAAATGTAAGCTGGCTCCGTTCATCGTAACACTGGGTACCATGTACATCGGCCGTGGTCTTGCCAACATCCGTTCCGGCGGAAATACCTTCTCCAACATCAGAGGTAACGAGGCTCTCGGCAACACAGGTATCATGAATTTTGACAGCCGTATTTTCGCGGTAGGCGACTTCCCGGGTATCCCGATCGCCGCAGTCCTGTTCCTGATCCTGGCAGCCATCGCTGCATTTGTATTAAAGAAGACGCCGTTTGGATGGCACATCCTGGCCATCGGCGGCAATGAGAAGGCAGCCCGTCTCTCCGGTATCAAGGTAGAGAAGAACACGATCATGGTTTACGCCATCTCCGGCGCCTGCTCCGCGCTGATTGGTCTTGTGACCATGGCGCAGATCGCAGCCTCCCATCCGAATACCGGTGATTCCTGGGAAATGAACGCCATCGCGGCAGTAGTTCTCGGCGGAACCTCCATGGCCGGCGGTGTCGGTACCATCGGCGGAACCGTAATCGGCGCTTTTGTCATCGGTATCATCAACGATGGTATGACCATGTGTGGTGTGTCCGAGTTCTGGCAGAAAGTAATCAGAGGTCTTGTTATCATCCTGGCGGTCCTGATCGACCAGTTCCAGAGAAACTTACAGGCCAAGATGGCTCTGCAGGCAAGAAACGAGAGCAAATAGACCGTGATTCTGTCCCGGTGACGGGATAAAAAGAACAATCACCAAAACTGTAAAACTTTTTTATAAATATTCTTCCTCTAAATAAGATACACCCGCGCTGGCAGCCACATGCCGGCGCGGGCTTTTTGTCGCCAGAGCGGCTGTGCCAAGCGAGGCTTTTTGTCGCCAGAGTGGCTGTGCCAAGCGTGGCTTTTTTGTCGCCAGAGTGGCCGTGCCAAGCGAGGTTTTTTATCGCCAGAGCGGCCGGACCCGGCGCGAAAGTTTTGCCCGGCAGAACTCTTTGCTGTCACTTACAAGAATTTTCTTTTAAAAAGAGAGAAATAGTGCTATAATAACTCAATACATTCGCAGGCTTTTCATATGGTTATCAGAAGAAGCAGGCTTTTTCTGGTATATATTTCGCGGGGCAGTGCGCCCTGCGGACAAATTTTATAGTATCTGGTGAAGGAAATGAAACAAAATAAAAAAGTCTCAACACAGATCAAGTTTAGTTTATGGCTGTCTATTATCATGGTAGCAGCCTTTCTTATGGTCGGATTTTCCGTCATAAGAATTCGTCCGGTCTTCGGTTATATGACCATAGCGGGGGCTTTTGTTTTTTTGGTGCTGGCAGTAATCCATTACGAATATTTCGAGAAGATGGCGTCAGCGGAGCTCCTCGCCGCCGGGTTTGAGCAGGGGCAGGTTCAGAAGAATCTTCTGAAAGAACTGCCCATTCCTTATGTGCTGACGGACGACGACGGACTGATCATCTGGTTCAACGGCAGTTTTGCCGAGATGGCGGGAGAGAAGACGGAGAAGAAGAATATCACGCAGATGTTCGCCTCTCTTTATAAGAAGGTATTCCCGAAGCCCGGCGTCACGAAGGAGTTCTGTATTACCGCGGACGGCAAAAAATACCGGGTGGAGTGCAAGAGCATCCGGATGTCGGAGGAGGACGGGAACGGAGAGGAGACCGTCTCTGATGGTAACGTTCTTCTCGCCTTTTATTTCTTTGACGAGACCCAGCTCATGGAGTATCGGGAAGAGTCCCGGAGTAAAAGAATGGTGGCAGGACTGATCTACATTGATAATTATGAGGAAGTCCTGGAGAACATGGAGGAGGTGCGGCAGTCCCTTCTGCTGGCTCTCGTGGAGCGTAAGGTCATTCGTTACATGCAGGGACTGGACGCCATCGTCAAGAAGTTTGAGAAAGATAAGTTCCTCTTCGTCTTTGAGGAGAAGAATCTGCAGAAGCTCATGGAGTCCAAGTTCTCGCTGCTGGATGAGGTCAGGATGATCAATATCGGCAACGAGCTGTCCATGACGCTGAGTATCAGCGTGGGCGTCAACGCGCCGACCTATGTGGACACGTATGAGAGCGCCCGGATTGCCATGGATCTGGCCCTGGGACGGGGCGGTGACCAGGCGGTGGTTAAAGATGGAGATTCCATCTCCTACTATGGAGGCAAGACCCAGAAGGTGGAGAAGAGTACCCGGGTCAAGGCCAGAGTCAAGGCCCATGCCTTAAGAGAGATCATCATGACACACGACAAGATCTTTATCATGGGACATAAGCTGCCGGATGCTGACGCCGTGGGCGCAGCCCTCGGTCTCTACCGGCTGGCAAAGACCTTTGATAAGACCACATACATTGTGATGGATAAGGACTGCGCCGCCATCCGGCCGATCATCGAAGGGATTCTGGCGGACAGCGGCACGGAGGAGTTTCCGTTCATCAGCAACGAGCAGGCGCTCTCCTTAAAGGACGCCTCCTCCATGCTGATTATCGTGGACGTGAACCGTCCGGGCATGACAGAGTGTCCGGATCTGATCAAGCAGATCCAGACTATCGTGGTTCTCGACCATCACCGGCAGAGCAACGACACCATCAAAAAGGCGGTGGTTTCCTACGTGGAGCCTTACGCTTCCTCATCCTGCGAGATGGTGGCGGAGATTCTGCAGTATATACCGGATAAGCCGAAGCTTCGTTCCATGGAAGCGGACGCTCTCTATTCGGGCATCCTGGTGGATACGGACAACTTTGTGGTCAAGGCAGGCGTACGGACCTTTGAGGCGGCCGCCTATCTGCGGCGGGCCGGCGCCGATGTGACGAGAGTCCGGAAAATGTTCCGGGAGGATATGGACAGCTGTAAGAT
>DXEQ01000147.1 GCA_019114885.1 Candidatus Anaerobutyricum stercoripullorum | reverse complement strand
CGCAGTACCAGAGCATGCTTCTCGTTCTCGTTCCGGTTTATCTTCTACTATATGCAAAGTTTAACCTTTATAAGCCAAAACGTTTTCAGAATCAGTCGACTGAGTACAAGAATCTGATTCAGGCCAACACGTGCGGCATCCTGTTCCTTTTCATCTACATTTTCTTTATGAAGATCGAACACGTACCGCGAAGCCTGATCGCCACCTTCTATATCATCAGTATGGCTGCCACCCTGCTGGAGCGTTTTCTCATCAAGAGCTTTCTGCAGAGAGCCCGCCGGAGCGGTCACAACCTGAAACACATCATCATCATCGGTTTCAGTGCCGCGGCGGAGGCTTATATCGACAGGATCAGGGCGAATCCACAGTGGGGTTACATGATTCATGGTATTTTTGACGATAACCTCAATGAGAACTTTCAATATAAGAATATCTTCTGTATCGGAAAGATAAAGGATCTGGAGAAGTACCTGCAGAACACCGCCATGGACGAGGTGGCGATCACCTTGAGCCTGAAGGAATATTATAAGCTGGAAGAGATCGTGAACATGTGCGAGAAGTCCGGCGTGCACACCAAGTTCGTGCCGGATTACTACAAGTTTATCACCACCAATCCGGTCACGGAGGACTTAAACGGTCTTCCCGTCATCAACATAAGAAATGTACCGCTCACCAACACGGTCAACAAGCTGGTCAAGAGGATCATCGACATCATCGGTTCCATTATCTGCATCGTGCTCTTCTCCCCGGTGATGATCATCACGGCCATCCTCGTAAAGAAGAGTTCGCCGGGACCGATCATCTTCTGTCAGGAGCGGGTGGGGCTGCACAACAAGCCGTTTAAAATGTACAAGTTCCGTTCCATGGGCGTACAGCCGCCTTCCAAGGAGCGAACAGCCTGGACCACCCACAACGACCCCCGGGTCACACCGGTGGGCAGGGTCATCCGCAAGACAAGCATCGACGAGCTGCCGCAGCTTTTTAACGTACTGAAAGGCGATATGAGCCTCATCGGTCCGCGGCCGGAGCGTCCTCTGTTCGTGGAGAAGTTCAAGGAAGAGATTCCGCGATACATGATCAAGCATCAGGTCCGCCCGGGTATGACCGGCTGGGCGCAGGTCTGCGGTTTCCGCGGCGACACTTCCATTGAAGGACGTATTGAGCACGACCTGTTTTACATCGAAAACTGGACGCTGTCCTTTGATATCAAGATTCTGTTTCTCACAGTATTCAAGGGCTTTGTCAACAAAAATGCATATTAAGCATCGGGGCCGGTGTGACTTTCCCTCACCCCAAAGTCACACCGGCCCCTGTCAGCCGTAAAACGGCTCCGCAGCCCGCAATTGCAATTCCGGGCTGTTTTTGCTAATATAAACAGACAACATGAAGATTTTCTGCTGACAAAAAGAGAGGTGTACTATGCATTCATCTGAAAAACACACAAAGAAAAAGTCTGCCAGTTCTTTAAGTTACCGTTCCGCCATGAACGCTTCCTACCGGCAGATCGACCATACACAAAAAAAGACAGGAGGCAATGAGGCCGCCGATTCCCCATCGGCATCAAAGAGCGGCTCTTCCTCCGCCCTGGACATTCCTGCTCAGAGTCCTTCCGGCCGGCAGAGCACAGACAGCGCCGCCGCAAAAAGCACCGCGCCTCGTTCCGGCAGACGCAAAGCAAAAGCCTCGTCCGGTAAATCGGGCAGCCGGTCACAATCCGGAGCAGACAGCCGTTCCCGCTCCGCCGGGGAACAGATGGGCGGACGCAAGAAAAAGCGGGGCTGTCTCGGAGGATGCCTTCTGCCCCTGATTCTTTTCGTCCTGATCATCATCGCTCTGTTCTTTCTGTTCCTCCGCTCTTCCTTCGGAAAGATTGAAGGGTACGACCTGAACATGGCAGACGTGGTAGTCAACGACGCGGACAGCCGCATGGACGACTATCAGACCATCGCTCTTTTCGGCGTGGATGATCAGGATAATGAGATTCATGACAAAGGTTCTCGGACCGACACCATCATCCTGGCCTGCATCAACAAGTCTAATAAGGACGTGAAGCTTCTTTCCATTTACCGCGATACCTACGTGAGCATTGACGGCGATTATGACAAGATCAACGCCGCCTACTCTTACGGCGGACCGGAACAGGCCATCAATACGATCAACCGGAATCTGGATCTGAACATCACTGATTTTGCCACGGTGAATTTCAAGGCGCTTGCCGACGCCGTGGATATCCTGGGCGGCATCCAGCTGACCATCCAGACAGAAAAGGAACTGGATAATCTGAACGACTATATCGGAAACATGAACAAGATCAACGGCGGGGATTCCCCGAAGTTCGATGAGGTGGGCACCTACACCTTTGACGGCAATCAGGCAGTGGCCTACTCCCGCATCCGCTACATGGAGGGCGGCGATCATGCCCGCGCCAGTCACCAGCGTCTGGTGGTGGAAGGCATCGTCTCCAAGGTAAAACGGCAGCCATGGAAACTGAAAGCGCTGGCTGACACGGTACTCCCGCAGTGTAAGACCAGCTTATCTTCCGGCGACATGACCGCGCTGGCTTTCAGCCTGCTCCGCTTCAACATCGTGGACTCTCAGGCCTATCCTTTCGATTCCGTGGATGAGCGGTACGGCGGCATTTATTATGGCTTCCCGCTTTCCGTAAAGTCAAATGTGATCAAGGCGCATGAATATCTGTACGGCACAAAGGATTACGAACCGACTGACGAATTATGCCGCATCAGCGATAAGGTGGAAGCAGTATCTGACGAACTGGGATACTAGCATCTTATAAATGAACGGGATACTGACATCCCATAAAACAACCCCTGTATGAGAGGGAAACTTCTGTCAAAGAGTTTCCGCCATACAGGGGTTCTTCTTTACTCTTTATGAGATTGGGTTCTGCCCGGCTTCCTATTCTTCATAGAAATTAAACTTCGGCGCAGCCTGAATCTGACAGGACGCTTTCAGCGGCCGACGATTGCGATGAAGCAGGACATTGATCAGCAATGTCTCTCCATCCTCCATCATCTCCTCGATATCTTCTTCCGTGAGTTCCACGGAATCCTCCGTGATCATATCGGCATACCGCAGTTCCATATATACATCGCACATATTGCCCAACGTCTCATGGAACTCTCTCTCCGCCGCCGATAATTCCGTCTCACTTTCTGCCTGCGCGTATCCGTAAGACATGAGAATCGGGATTCCCAGCTCTCCGGCCAGCCGACGGATGCCCTCCATCAGCGGCTTCATATCTTCTGTGTCTTCTATAGATAAGATATTTTCTATGTTGTCTATGAACACCACCGGTTTGTGGGCGCCTTCCCGCACGATGGACCGAATCAGTTCTGCCAGGATATCCCCGGCGGATACTTCACTCATCTCATCGGCATACTGGGCCACGGCCTCCTGATCCAGAATATACAGATGCTCGCTGATCCTTCCCCGGTACCAGTTCAGTTCATCTTTCAGAGAACCGAGGTCCGCGCCGTTCTCTCCGGTCATGATGTCCATGGCAGATACCGCCTTGTCCGGATCTCCCTGATTGATCTCATAGCTCAGACGGGAGATGGTATCCACCATCAGGTCATAGCGGGACAGCTCTGTGGAAATGTACAGCACATCCACACCGCTCTCCGCCGCCCGGTCTGCCATCTGCTGCATGAAACCGTTCTTCAGATACTGCGGTTCCGAATCGATAAAATAGGTTCCTTTATGCAGTCCATAGCGGAGCATGGCGTCCAGTCTCTTAAATCCGGTGCTCAGCTTGCGGTTCTCCTGCGTATCATGGATGTAATCTTCAAACTGATCCATGAAGCTGGCGGAATTCTTGAGTACGAACGGATGCCGCAGCGATACCTGATACTCTCTCTCGGCTGCCGGTCTTTCCGGCTGACTCCAGTCGGCATGGCTTTCCGGCGTTCTTCCGGCGTTCTTTTTCTCCCGCTTCTTAACGACCCGTTTTCTCGAAGCCGCTCCGGACGCCTTCGGTGAAGCGCCGCGTCTCTCTCCTGCTCCCGGAACCGGCACGGTGTCTTCCACCTCCACCTCGGAGATCACATCGTTTTCTCCGGAAGACGCCGCATCCTCTGCCGTATCTTCTGTTGCTGTCGTTTCTTCTTCCGCAAAAAGAGAATCTTCCTCCGCAGCCGTTGCATCCGATTCTTCATGAGTTTCCTCTTCTACCTCTGCTTTCGGCGCATCCGCCGCTTTCTCCGGCATTTCTTCCTCATCGGATTCGTCTGCTTCCTCCTCCGGCATTTCTTCCTCATCGGATTCGTCTGTTGCCTCCTCCGATTCTTCTTCCTCACCAGATTCCTCTGCTTCCTCCGACTCTTCTTCCTCGTCGGATTCCTCGTCTTCTATCTCCAGGAAGTCTTCATCCATGGCCAGCTCCAGCTCTTTTTCCAGAGCGTCCTCATCAAAATCATCCATATCCAGTTCCATACTGTCATCGTGATCGAGGGCAGATACGGAAGCTTTTTTCTTCTTTCCCTGCTCCTGCTCTCTCAGCCATGCATCCAGCTCTCCCTCTGAGCCGGCCAGTTCCAGAAGAAGCATCCGTTTTGCTCTCTCGTATACCTCGCCTTCCAGACCAAGGCTGTTGAGATTCTCCAGCGCCTCATCGATCTCCGCCTGCGTATGCTCGCCCAGTACCAGTTCATCCGGGTCCACGTATTCATATTCTTCTTCCGGCTCTGCCTGCGGTTTTTCTTCCTTGGAAATGTGTTCCGTTTCGGAAGGTTCCTCCTTCTGAGCGGTTTCCTCCTGCCCGGAAATGTGTTCCTCACCGGCTGTATGTTCAGGTGCGGCATCTTCTTCACCGAGATCCGTCTCCTCCCGGTCGGAACCGATTACTTCATCGCTGCCGGTTTCTTCGTCGGCCGCGCTTTCCCGGTCGAAAGCTTCATCGGCGTTTCCTTCCAAAGCAGAAGCCTCAGCACCCGGGGATGCTTCCTCTTTATCGGAGGCTGCGTCTTCCTCTCCGGCGGATGCGGATACATTTTCTGCCTGACCGGATGTGTCTTCATCCTGCCCTGCAGCTATTCCTTCTGCCGCCTGCGCTGCTTTCCGGGCCTCCTCTGCCTTCTTCTGGGCCTCTTTTGCCAGCTCGACAGCCGACTTTCCTTCTTTTATCTCCTGCGGTTCCGGTCTGGCTGCCTGCTGGGCCGCTTTGGCCAGTTCCACCGCACTCTGCCCGGTCCTTCCCGAAGCGCCGCTGCCGGCCTCGCCTTTCGCGAAGGCAGCCGCCTGATCCAGCAGATCATCCACGTCCTCCTGCGGCACCGGCACACCGCTTCCGCTCATCATATTTCTGATATTCGCCATGATCATGTCATTGAGACTGTCCATGTCCTCGTTTTCATTTTCCGCCAGAATCATATCGGAGTTCTCCCGCAGGACCTCCTGACTCAGCTGACGCAGCATCTCTTCCGTAAGCACCGGAGGAACACCGGTCTGTGTCTCCTGACCTGCCGCACCGTCCGCAATCTCTGCGGCCTGCTGTACATTTTCTGCAGCAGCACCGTCCGCAGAAGCTCCGGCTCCCTCTGCGGCAGCCTGCGCGGCCAGAGCCGCCTTCATCTCCTCCGGGATAAACTCTTCCGGTACCTGCTCGTCCACTTCATCCGGATGGACGCCGTCCGCCAGCTGCTTTTCAATATGCAGCTGCTTCTCAATCTCGTATTTCTCTTCCGGAGAGAGATCCTCGTAGTCCTCAAAGGATACCAGCTCGTCACTGTTCTTTTCCATGTACCGCAGAATCTCCTGCTGGTGGAGGGCAAACTTCATCGGGTCCTGTCCCCGTTTCTTCGCCTCCTCCATCAGGCGCTCCGCCTGCTTCTCAATCTCCAGCTTCTCCCGGTCCTCCTCCTGAGAACGGCGGATGGCTTCCGCCGCCAGCTGCGAGGCCGACTTCCCGGCCGGAGCCTCCTCCACCTTCGGAATGTACGGCTCTTTCTCGTGGGCCTTCTCGTCCTCATTGACCGCATCCTGCGCCAGTTCCCAGGCGGAACGTCCATGTCTGTCCGCTCCCGCTCCTGTCTGCTGATTGATGGCGTCCTGCGCCAGCTCCCAGGCGGAACGTGGACGCTGTTCTTCTTCCTGACCTTCCGGCCCTTCTTCTTCCCCGCGGACGGCCGATGGACGGTATCCTGCCTGTACATTTCTCCGGTCCATCTCCATCTGCTCCTGACGCAGACGGTCTTCCTCCGCCTTCTCTTCTTCCAGCATCTCCGTGATGGACTTCTCCCTTCCATAGCGGATCTGGGACTGGTCGAACGGATACTCCACCTGCTGTCCCTGCAGTCCCATCATCTCCATCAGATTCTTGTAGATCAGATCATTCAGCTCTGCGGTCTGCTGCGCATCAAAGGTATCCTCAAATCCGGACAGCGGGTCCGCTGCGGAAGACGTCTCCTCATACGCCGCCTGATGTGCTTCCTGCAAAACAGGTTCTTCCTGTGAGGCCGCCTCCGTCTCGTCCGGAGAAGATTGACGGGAAGCACTCTCCTGTCCACCCGTCCTGTCCGTTTCAGACTGCTGTGCCGACGCTGCCTGATTTCGTCCGCCGGACAGTCCCCGGAGCAGCCGCTCCTCGATCATGCTGGCTGCGGAGGCCGCCCGCTCCGCGTCGTCCATCTCCTCAAAAGTCTTCGGCGGAAAGATATCCGGCGCCAGAGTCTCCACAAGCCGCTGTATGGAATCCACCATCTCCGCGGCCTCGTCTGCCTCATCGGGACGCCCCACAATATTCATGGCCATATCCACAATGTCATTCATGTCAAAGGGCGCTTCATCCGTGCCCTCTGTGGCAGAATGCTGTGCTCTGACCACATCCAGTAAAGCTCTGATAATATCTTCCATATAAATTAATCCTCCGTCTCAATTACTCTCCTCTTGCCGGCGTCCGGATCCGGAGATCCTCCGTCTCCGGCGCCGTTATGCTTTCTGTATTGTAACACTTTTATACCATTATTACAAATGTCGATTCGGAAAGAGCGGAATCTATTGCTTTTTGTTTTTTTTTCTGCCATAATAAGGGCGAAAATGCATACCAGTCACCGAAAGCCAGTGGCAGAAGCCCCCGGCTGCACGACGGATGCATATCCGAAACAGTCCAAACAGCTATTGATAAACATTTTTCAGGAGGAAATACATTTGAAAACGTATATTGATCTGCACATTCATTCCACTGCCTCAGACGGCACATTTACCCCGGCACAGATTGTGAACAACGCCATTGCCGCAGTTCCGGATAAGAAGGCTCCGGTTGTCATCGCCCTCACCGACCATGATACCGTGGCCGGCGTTCCGGAATTTATGGCGGAAGCGGACAAATACAAAGACAGGCTGACTGCCATCCCGGGCGTGGAGATCTCCACTGACTACAATGGCGTGGAGATCCACATCCTCGGATACAATATTGATATCAACAATGCCGACCTGTTGGAGCGGCTGAAAGTCTGCCGCGAGAGCCGCGACGGAAGAAATGAAAAAATTATTCAGAAGCTTCAGGAACAGGGCTTCGAGATCACCATGGACGACATCCGCCCGGAAGACCCGAACGAGACGATCGCGAGACCGCATATCGCAAGACAGCTTCTGAAAAAGAATTATGTCTCCTCTGTCAAGGAAGCCTTTGACAAATATCTGGCGGAAGGCCGCTGCTGCTACGTGGAGCGGATCATGCCGACGCCGCAAGAGGCAGTCTCCCTGATCCGAAACAGCGGAGGCGTCGCCGTACTCGCCCATCTGATGTATTATAAGAAGCTGGATGCTGCCGGCAAGGCAGAACTGGCCGCCGTATTAAAAGACGCGGGGCTGACCGGCATCGAGACCTACTACAACACCTACACGCCGGAGGAGGAGGCCTTCGTCAAAGATCTGGCCAAACAGCACGCTCTGCTTCGCACGGGCGGCACCGATTTCCACGGGCAGAACAAGCCGCACATCGCGCTGTTTAAAGGACAGGGAGAGATGGACGTACCGGAGGATATCCTTCCGGAATTCATGGACTCCCTCGGTGAGATCAAAAAACCGGAGCAGGAATAATTCCCGCCCCGGCATCGGAGTCTCTTTAAAAATATGAACACGACTATTCAATGATTCTTCCGCCGCCCACCACGGCATCGCCGCGGTACAGCACCACGGACTGTCCTTTTGTGATGGCCCGCTGCGGCTCCAGGAAGTCTACTTCTACCCTGCCATCGTCCAGAATCCGGACGGTGGCTTCTTTTTCCTGCTGATGATAACGAATCCGCGCCCGGATCACCTCATCCGGCTCCACGGATTCTATCCAGTTAAAGCGGTCCGCCGTCAGATGCCGGTGGAACAGATCTTCGTTGCTGCCCAGCACCACCTGATTCTCCTCCGGACGGATTTCGGTCACATAGAGCGACTGAGGCGCCGATATGCCAAGCCCCCGGCGCTGTCCGATGGTGTAGCAATAATACCCTTTGTGGGTTCCCAGTACATTTCCTTCTTTATCAATAAAGTCGCCCGGCTCACTCTTCTGCCCGGTGGTCTCCTCGATAAATCTCCGGTAATCTCCGTCCGGGATAAAGCAAATGTCCTGACTGTCCTTTTTATCCGCATTAAAAAATCCCTGTTCCTCCGCGATCCGTCGAATCTCTTCCTTCGTATAATCTCCCAGTGGAAAACAGGTATGAGCCAGCTGTTCCTGAGTCAGAGAATACAGCACATAGCTCTGGTCCTTGGCGCTGTCCCGCCCCTTCAGCAGATGATATCCCCGGTCATCCTTCGTGATCCGGGCATAGTGTCCGGTCACCACCACATCGCACTGCAGTTCCCGGGCCTTCTGCTGCAGATGGGAGAACTTCAGATGACGGTTGCACTCAATACACGGATTCGGCGTCATGCCGCACCGGTAGCTCTCGATAAAGTTGTCAATCACTTTCTCCTTAAAATCCGCCTTGAAGTTAAACACATAGTAAGGGATGCCCAGCTTCACCGCCACGCTGCGGGCATCCTCAATATCTCTCAAAGAACAGCAGGTCTTCTCCTGTTCCATCCCGATGTCTTCATTATCATAAAGCTTCATGGTCACGCCGATACAGTCGTACCCGGCCTGCTTCATCAGCCAGGCCGCCACCGACGAATCCACACCGCCGCTCATGGCGATCAATGCCTTCTTTGCCATATCCGGTTCTCCCTTCTGTTCCTTATCCGGACAGATATGATTCTGACAGGCTGCAAGTGAGCTTCTCTCCGAATTCTGTCCTCAGATCGTCAATGAAATGTGGTGTTTATTATAAACCGGAAAACATCCTTCGTCAATTCTGTGAATACAACTGTCCCGGAATATCTTTCAGCATTTATCATCCTTCCGCGGAAGCTGCATTTATGATGCGCTGCATCTTCGACCTTCCGGCGCCCGGCTTTGTTCTCCCGCCGTCACCCGAAATGTCCGTTCTACCATGCTGATTGACAGGATCATGAACAATGCAATATATATCGGATAGATGCCAAAACCGATACGGCGGGCGATAAATCCGAACAACGGCGGCAAAAATGTTGCTCCGATATATGCGCTGGACATCTGAATTCCTATGATCGCGCCCGCTCTCCCGGCGCCGAAGTTGGACGGCGTGGAATGAATGATACAGGGATAGATCGGCGCACAGCCCAGCCCGACGATGATCAGACCGACTAAGGTGACATTTGCATTGCCGGTCGGAAACAGCAGCGTCAGGATACCGCAGGATAAAATACAGATTCCAAGACGAATCATCTTCCGGTCGCCCAGCTTATTCATGATAAAACCGCTCAGGAATCGTCCCACTGTCATTCCGATGTAGAACAGGGCGGCAAACCGCGCCGCTCTCTCCGGAGAGATTCCTTTGACCTCCACCACATAAGTGCTGGCCCAGTTCATGGTCGTTGCCTCCAGCGCACAGTAGGCAAAGAATCCGAGCAACAGACTGGAGACGCCCCGAATCTTAAACACATCTATAAGCTTCATGGCCGGAGCGTTATTTTCCTCCGCCTGCGTATCCACTTTCCAGACCGGCAGGGTGACCAGAAGCAAAAGACCGATTCCCAGCTGCACGATTCCAATCAGACGGTATCCCGTATTCCATGTGGAAGTCCGCAGTGCGTAACTCATCACAAAAGGACTGAAAATGGTTCCCACACCCCAGAAGCAGTGCAGCCAGCTCATATGTCTGGATGTATAATGAAGCGCCACGTAATTATTCAGCGCCGCGTCGATGGCTCCGGCGCCCAGTCCATAAGGAATCGCAAACACCAGCAGCATCCAGAACTGATGGGAGAACGAGAATCCGATCAGTGCCACCGCCGTGAGGAACACACTTGCCACCGTCACGATCCGTGTGCCAAACCTTCTGGTCAGCCTGTCAGAAAACAGACTGGACACCACGGTTCCTCCCGATATGACCATGGTGATGATTCCCATAAAGGAAACCGGCACCTGCAGATTCTGATGCATGACCGGCCACCCGGAACCAAGCAGTGAATCCGGCAGCCCCAGACTGATAAACGCGATATAGATAAGTACCAGCAATAACGTGTACATTATTTTTTCCACCTTCCTGTAAGATTAAGCCTTCCTGATATACTGGCTTTCCGGTGCATATTATAGCGCAATGCCGGCTCAAAAAATATCGGAGAATGGACGATTTCTATAATAATCCCGCCGTGTTGTATTTCGGTTTCAACTGCATAAGGATGTTGGATTACCT